>JAAXGO010000047.1 GCA_012267425.1 Rhodothermales bacterium | reverse complement strand
CTGATGCTGTTCAGCAGGTTGAGATGGAAGGGGATGTTGTGCTTGGGGCCCATGATGCGGTATTCCGCGAGCGCGCGCCGCATGCGCAGCATGGCCTCCGAGCGCGTCTCGCCCCAAGTGATCAGCTTGGCGATCATGCTGTCGTAATAGGGCGGCACGGAATAGCCGGCATAGAGGCCGGAATCGACCCGGACGCCCAGGCCGCCCGGCGGGTGATATTCGGTGATCCGGCCCGGCGAGGGCGCGAAGGTCGCGGGGTCCTCCGCATTGATCCGGCATTCGATGGCGTGGCCGTTGAATTTGATGTCCTTTTGCGAATAGGGCAGCTTTTCGCCCGCCGCGACCCTGATCTGCGTCCTGACCAGGTCGTGGCCGGTGATCATCTCGGTGACCGGGTGCTCGACCTGCAGGCGGGTGTTCATCTCGATGAAGTAGAACTCGCCGTCCTGATACAGGAACTCGAACGTGCCGGCGCCGCGATAGCCGATGTCCAGGCACGCCTGCGCGCAGCGCTGTCCCATCCGGTCGCGCACCTCGGCGGAGATTCCCGGTGCGGGCGCCTCCTCGACCACCTTCTGATGGCGCCGCTGCATCGAGCAGTCGCGCTCGCCGAGATGGATGGCGTTGCCGTGGTGATCGGCGAGCACCTGGAATTCGATGTGCCGCGGGTGCTCGAGAAACTTCTCCATGTAGACCTGCTCGTTGCCGAACGCCGCCAGCGCCTCGCCCTTGGTGATGGAGATGGCGTTGAACAGCGACGCTTCGCTGTGCACCACGCGCATGCCCCGGCCGCCGCCGCCGCCGACCGCCTTGATGATCACCGGATAGCCGATGTCGCGGGCCAGTCGCGCGTTTTCCTCGTTGTCGTCGGACAGCACGCCCTCGGAGCCCGGCACGCAGGGCACGCCCGCCGCGCGCATCGCTTCGATGGCCGAGACCTTGTCGCCCATGAGCCGGATGGTGCGCGGTTCGGGGCCGATGAACACGAACCCGCTCTCCTGGACCCGTTCGGCGAAGTCCGCGTTCTCGGACAAAAAGCCGTAGCCAGGGTGGATCGCGTCTGCACCGCTCTGTCTCGCCGCTTCCAGGACGTTTTCGATGTTCAGATACGACTCACGAGCGGGCGCCAGCCCGATCAAGTACGCCTCGTCGGCATGTCGGACGTGAAGCGCCGTTCGATCTGCATCGCTGTAGACGGCCACGGTTCGAATGCCCATCTCACGGCACGTGCGCATGATGCGCACTGCTATCTCGCCGCGATTGGCAATGAGTAATTTCGAAATACGGCGGGAGACCATGCCTCGTCAGTCAGCCGCCACGGTAGATGGCCTAGCCGTGCCGCGGATCCGACCGCGCTATTAGTATCGGATACGACGTCGCCCGACATCTCGGCACGCTGCGTACGAGACTTGAGATAGAGCCCCGAACTCCTGGAGAATTGTGCCTGCGATTGTGGGCCTGTTCCCTTGCTTGCTGGTTCACTCGGCTGAAAGAGAATCGTAGAGAATCCCCGTGAAACGGTCTGGCTGCATGAAGCCTCCGCCCCATTCGGCATCGAATGGTGCGGTCGGCGCCGCGGCGATTACCTCGTCGCGACTCTTGCCGTCTTCGATGAGCAAAGCTACTGTGGACGCGACGGCGGCGAGCATTTGGTGGTAGGCCACAAGTTCGTCCCTGTTGGACAAGGGGCCGTGCCCTGGAATGATCCGGGTGTCCGCGTTTGCCCTCTCCAAGACGTACTCGACGGCCCTGAGCATGCCGTGGACGCTTCCTCCACTTCCTACGTCAATGAAGGGATACATGCCGTTGAAATAGATATCGCCCATGTGGAAGGCATTCGCCTTCGTAAAGTGGATGATTGCATCGCCGTCGGTGTGTGCGTGCGCGACATGAAACGACTCGATCTTGTCTCCATTCCAGTGAAAAGTCAGTGCGTCGGTAAACGTAATGACCGGCAGCGCAGCGCGTGGCGAGGCGGGAACCGTCCGCGAAAACGCCTCCATGAACTGATCGACACTCATCCGCGCACGCACGTTGGCATGTGCGACGATAACGGCACCGGCCTTGCCGAGATTTTCGTTGCCTCCGGTATGGTCTCCGTGCCAGTGCGTGTTCACAACAAACCGCACCGGGCCCTCATCGACGGTCCGGACGGCCTCAAGAATCTTCTCCGTCAGCGGGGCAAACTGGTCGTCGACGAGAAACACGCCGTCCTCACCGGTAGACAGACCGATGTTACCGCCTTGGCCCAAGAGCATGTGCACGCCGTCGGCTACGGGTATGACCTCGATGACAACGTCGGTGGTTTCCTGCGCCCGCAGAGGGACCGCAAGGGCAAGGAAGCAAGCATAGACTGAAGCGATACGTTTCATGAGTCAGTTCCGATCGTGATTACCTGAGATGTTTGAACGGTGCCGTCGAACGTGTGGATCCAATGGTCGCGATGCCCCGCACTCTCAAACCGATTCCGCCTGCTTATCCTCGGAGGATTTCATCGCGCCTGCCCCGCGACAGGCAAGGCTATCGCTCCCCTGCGTCCTCCTCGCGCTCTTCCTTAGCGACGTTCAACTACACGGTCGTTGCGGCGGCGCTCCCGCGCATCGTGGCCGAACTAGAAATTATGGAAGGGCATCGCTTCCGTAAAGAGAAGAAGAGGGACCGTAGACGACTTCTATGCACTCAACGCCATGCACAGAGAAGCGATCCAGACCCAGCGTACGGCTGTGCGGCCGATGAGGGGCTGACCGTCGGCAAGAATGAGCGTAATAGTCGGGTGCGAAACCCTGCATCTGCAGGCCGCGGCCGTGACCACAATGAGGTCCAGAATTGCCTCTGTGAAGAATCCGCCTCATCTGACTGAGCCTTTCCTGCATGCGGAGAGGCCGATGAATGCGCAGGGCCTGTTTGCCATGCAGCACCAGCCGACAAACTACAATATCGTTGTCTAGAATTAGATTAAATATAAATAATTTGTACGATCAAGGCTTGCGCGTGGCATTACTGGGACTTTCTCACGGGCGTAGCTGCCCCTGGTCAGCATCGTCAGGGGGCACCGGTCTGGGACGGACGCGTCGAGGTTGCCTTGAAAGCACCTTGCAGATTGCTGATACTACCTCCGCGCACTCAACCGACAAGGGTATGTGCATCCCCAACACCCCACAATACAGTCTCTGGCAAGCAAAGCGCTGATTACCATGTCCTATATCGACATCGAAGGGACAGACTGCGTCTACGAAGAATCAAGGATGCCGGACTTCGAGACGCTAGCCGACCGCGTGCGAAAAATGCGGACCGCAGGAACTCTCTCCAGTGAGGTCCTCTACCGAATTCGCAAGCACTTTCGCATCAAGAGCATCTACCACTCCAACGCCATAGAGGGTAACGTGCTTGCGGTCGGCAAGACCCGCCAAGTTGTCGAGCACGGTCTCACAATCACTGGAAAGCCCCTCAAGGACCAAGCCGAAGCGCGCAACCTATCGCATGCTTTGGATTTCCTTGAGAAACTGGCGGGCAACACCGACAGGCCCATTACCGAGAATGGTGTTCGCCAGCTCCATGACTTCGTCCTCGCAGGAATCAGTGATGAAGCCGGTGCCTATCGGACCGGACCCGTCACCATCAGTGGTTCGATCTACCCGCCGCCGGGACCGGAGTCGGTTCCCGTGAAGATGGCAGAGTTTGGCCGTTGGCTCTCGGACATTAGCGTTCCTGCTGACGACGCCTTCGCCGGGGTCGAAGGGTTCTTTGCGGCAGCCGTGGCACACACTTGGCTCGTCACCGTGCATCCATTCGTAGACGGCAACGGCCGGATGGCTCGGTTACTCATGAATCTCTTGCTCATGCGCCACGGTTACCCGATCGCGATCGTCACGAAGGAAGACCGCCTCCGGTACTATGACGCCTTGGAATTTTCTCAAGCGTGCGACCTCACTCCGTTCGTCGTCCTCGTCGCCGAGTGCATCAAGGAGAGCCTCAAGGAGTACGAGGCCGCGGCCAAGGAGCAGCGAGAGCAAATCGGATGGGCGACTTCCCTCGCACAGAGGTTCACACAACCCGAGCGCATACGCTCGACGCGCGGAGAATGAATATGAGGTGTGGAAGAGCGCCATGGAGTTGCTGAAGAGCCATCTCCAGCAGACGGTCCATGCCGTCGACCGGGCTAGCAACTTCGGAAACGTGCACCTCAAGGATTTCGGCACTCTCGAGTTCGAGAAATACTCGGCCCTCCGACGCGGTGACAGAGCGGCGCGCTACCTCTTTTTCTTCGGCCATGCGAGCCACGAAATGCGACGCCAATGCTACGTCACGCTCCACGTCACCTGCGAGCAGCCGCCCAACTCCTTCCACTACGAACGGATTGAGCAGATTCAATCCCAGAACGTACCGGATCTCGCCGAGGTCGGGTACAAGATGTCTGAGGAACGCTTCGTCATCAAACCACGCAACGGCCGCCCGAGGATGCGCCGTGTGGAGGACTTCACGAAACAGTTCTTCGAGGATGTCGTGGCGAAACATTTCGGCTAACCGGAATCCTTGGAGCGGCTCGGCTCGACGCTCCCGCAGGTCGGACCGCTGATACGCATGAACGACTCTGCTCTTCGGCACGTGGGCGAGGCAGACTTCCGCGACCTTCGCCTCGTACGCAAAGCCAAACAATGTATGCGGACAGGCCGAGGTGCAAATACGCGGAATCCAGCTCCTCCCGAATCTGTGCGTTGATCGCGCTCCGCATCGCTTCGGAGACCGAATGCGGACGGTTACAGCTCCAAGCCGGAATCGGCGTCCCTGCTGAGAGACAATCCTTGCCGCCGCATTTCGCCAGCCGCCCGGCGGGGAAGTTCCCGATCAGGGGCGTACTCCCGAATCAGCCAGGTGTGCATGGAGGGGATCGGGATGGCGTATGACCCGTCGTCGTTCATGGCAAAGACACCCTTCTGCACGGCCAGCGTGAACAGCGTGTCGGGGGCTCTCCGTGTACCATGGTCCGCCAGGCGGGCAATGATCTCTTCCCTCTCAAGCTCGTCTCCCATATTCACCACCCCAGTCAGAGCCACCCGCTCACTCTTCTCGAAGTCCGTGATCCGCGCCCGATAGAAGCGCGCCTTCCCCTGGCGCCCCTGCTTAAGCACGGCTTCCAGCCCTTCGTCGGTGAGCTGCCCCTGCACCCTGGCCGCCAGCTCCGCCGCTGGCTGGACATAGGCAATGATGTGCTGGGGCCAGCCGTCGGTTTCGGCGGCGATGGCGCGAATCCACCGGCTGAGAGCGTCGCCCTCCTGCGCCCTTCCGTCAATGACGAGCCAGTCGGAGATCACCGCGCGCTCCGCGTCGGGAGAAAGGCATCCCAGATTGACGACGCACCGCCCCTTGAAGCGCGAGATGTCCAGCTTCCCGAACGCGACGCGGGAGGTTCCCAGCCCACCAGCCAGCAGCACGACCGGGGCACCCACCGTGCCGTTGTGGATGTGAGTCAACACCCCTTCCACCGCTGCCCCCTTGTCCCCGGAAACATCGCCGCCTTGGCCATAGCGAGCGATGGTCTGCGCCTCGTCCAGCACGAGCAGCAGCCCATTCTCCCCGGCAGACTCTTTCAGGAGGTCGTCAACCGTCTTCCCGGCGTAGGCACGCGCGGCCCCGCTTCCCCACTCCCCCCGCACGGCACCCACACTGCCAACCCACTTGCCGCCGCGAGTTTCGGTGACGCGGCTTTCGTAGGCCATCCCCAGCTGCCCGGCCAGGAGCACCGGATCATACAGGGAGCGAGAGTCGATCATTGCCGCCCGCCACTTGGCCTTTTCAGCCTCCTCGGCACACTTGTACAAAAGTGCCGTCTTGCCGGCACCCGGCGGCCCCTGAATCAGAAAGGTGGTACCTCCGCCGCTGTCCTTGTCCTTGGCCAGCTCCAGCTCTTCCATGAAGGCGGCCAGGATGTCCTTCCGCCCGTGGAAGTACTTGGCGGCCCCCCGGTCCTGAAGCGTCTTCATGTCTCTCTCTGTGACGTGCACGGACAGGAACTTTTTATGCGCCCGAGGGCGGGATTGTTGCCGCCCCCAGCCGTGCGGGAAGTCATCCCTACCCACAACGCACATGGCAAACCCGCCTGCGCAGGCGGGTTTCGGGGTGACCGGCGGAGCTATGCGCTCGGCTCGACGCTCCCACAGGTCGGACCGCTGATACGCATGAACGACTCTGCTCTTCGGCACGTGGGCGAGGCAGGCTTCCGCGACCTCCGCCTCGTACGCAAAGCCAAACGATGCACTGTACATCGAGAAATTAAATCGGTCGAGAAATAGCGTCACGCCTTCGGCCGGTATGTTTCCGCACAGCTGCCCGCCGATGCCGACGAAGTATTCCGCGCGTCCCGCTGCATATCGAGTTGCACTGCCGGGAGCCGTCTCGTGCGCCATCAGTACTGCTGGGGTTCGGCCGCCACTGCCCCGGATTGCTCGAAACGGTCGGAGAGCCTCGTTACCGCGTCGCGCTCCACCGCTTGCGGTGCCATCGAACAGCCCGCAAGGAACGGAAACGTGAAAGCCTAAAGACGTTCCTGCACGCTGAAAGGAAGAAACTCCCGGGAGTGACTCGAACAGCAGAGCACAGGCACGCCTGACAACGGACGCCACGCACACACACCGAACGACAGGTCAATCTTCAGCCTGCCGCGCCGCGAGTTCACGATCCAAAAGGAGCAGGCTGGCTCCCGAGTCCCCCGCCAGGCGCAGATCATCGATGATGTCGCGTGCCGATTGCTCTTCTTCCAATTGTTCGGTAATGAACCACTGCAGCAGCGTCTGCGAGGCGTAATCGTGCTCTACCACCGCCAGCGCATAGAGCTCGTGGATGCACGCGGTGATGTGACACTCATGCGCCAGGACGAGTTCGAAGATCTCCAACGGTGTCTTTGCCGAGAATGCTGGTGCTGCCAGTGCCTTGAGTTCCACTTCGCAGTTTCGCTGCAGGAGGAAATCCAAAAACTTAAGCGCGTGCTGTATTTCCTCCTGCCATTGCATCCGGAGCCAGTGAGCACACCCCCTCAGGTTGAGCCCGTCCATGTATGCGGACAGGCCGAGGTACAAATACGCGGAATCCAGCTCCTCCCGAATCTGTGCGTTGATCGCGCTCCGCATCGCTTCGGAGACCGAAGAAGCATCATGACGTGCCATGCCGTTACCTGATCTTTTGCGTGGCGGGTTCGGAGACTGTACACGTAACCAAGGATCCGGTTCGATAGCTTAAGACATCAAGAATGCCCAACACCGTAGCCTAGCAGGGCAGCGATACGACCGCTCAGTGCGCCGGATACATGGCGATCCGTCCTTGCAGCATAGCCTTGTGTGAGATTCATGCGCCAGATGCAATTCGGTGAAGTCCTCCATTATCTGAGGCCAGCACCTTTCCATCGGTTGACCATATTTCCATGACTCAAAAAATGGCACACCGGGCTTTGCACTACCGACTCGTACTCGCCCTAGTGCGGAACCGAGTGGTTTACTGTGCGCTTTAATGGATTGCGAACCCTTCGGCATGAATCGCTCCGTGCCCATAGGTGAGTACGCGCTTGCGCGTGGTGCACGAAGACCTTCCCGCTCAATCACACGCCTACCGGCCGCACGTCGTTACTGCACTCTACCGTAGTACATCGCCCGAAGGCCATGAACTCCTCGCCGCACGTCCTGTGGGCCGACGACGAAATCGACCTGCTGCGCCCGCACATCCGGCTTCTCGAAAAGAAAGGCTATACCGTTACCAGCGTTTCGAACGGGGCAGATGCCGTCGAACGCGTCAAGCGTAACCTCTTTGATGTAGTCCTCCTCGACGAACAAATGCCGGGCATGGATGGACTTGAAACGCTTTCGGCCATCAAGCAGACAGCCCCGGAACTGCCCGTCGTCATGGTCACCAAGAGCGAAGAAGAGCACCTGATGGAAGAGGCACTTGGTGGGCAAATCAGTGACTACCTCACCAAGCCAGTCAATCCGAGCCAGGTACTTCTTACCTGCAAACGTCTTCTGGAACGCGTGCAGCTGCGACGAGACCGCATATCGCACGACTACCTCTTGCGGTTCAGCCAGATCTCGACCGCACTCATGAATCCGCTACTGCACTGGGAATGGGCGGATATCTACCGCGAACTCGTACGCTTTGACATCGAACTGGAGGGCGACGACGGTGCCCGTCAGGTGCTGGCCGACCAGTACCGGGACGCGAACCGTGCTTTCGGACGATACGTCGAGCGGGAGTACGCCAACTGGATCCGAGCCGTCGACCAAAACCTCAGCACGAATCGCCCTGTGCTGTCTCATGAAGTGATCCCGACGTGGGTCCTACCGCAGGTGACCGGCAAGCGACCGGTTGTCTTCGTGATCATCGACTGCATGCGCTACGACCAGTGGCTGGAGTTCGAACAACTGCTCCGTCCACATTTCTCGATGCAAGCAGGCTTCCACTGGTCCATCCTTCCGACCGCCACTCCGTACTCACGCAACGCGATTTTCAGCGGGCTTCTGCCGCGCGATATCGCGCGGCGCTACCCACGGGCGTGGGCTGCCGGCGAAGACGACGAACACAGCCGCAACCGAAACGAAGAAGCCTTCCTGCGCGACCTGCTCCGGCGCAAACACCGGTCGGATCTCCGGATACGCTACGTGAAGCTCGTCAGCTCAGACGACGGGCGTGCCTTCGCACAGGAAACCTCCGACTATCTACAGTCGGACCTTTCCGCCATTGTGGTCAATTTCGTTGACATCCTTGCCCACGGGCGAAGTGATTCCGACATCCTCAAGGAGCTTGCCCCTGACGAGCGCGCGTACCGCGCCCTCACGAGAACCTGGTTTGCTCACTCCTGGCTCTTGCAAGCCCTCCGGGACATGGCGCAGCACGACTGCACGATCATCGTGACAACGGACCACGGCGCGATCCGCAGCCTGCACGCCACGAAGGTCAGGGGAGACCGCAACACGTCCACCGCACTACGATACAAGATCGGACGCAGTCTGAAGGCCTCCGCAAAGCATGCTCTCGTAATACGCGACACTGAGGCATACGGACTTCCATCCAACCACGTGGCGGACAGCTACATCATCGCAAAGGAAGATTACTACTTCGTCTACCCGACTAACTATCACCACTACCTCAATCTCTACCGGAACTCGATGCAGCATGGTGGCGCCTCGATGGAGGAGATGATCCTCCCTGTCATCACGTTACGACCGAGGCACTGACATCGTCGAATGTGTCCTTCACTGATTTCGGCTGTCCCGCTGCACTACGAATCGTATCTCTTGGGTCTGCCGCGATTTGTAACGGATGGCCGAGCTGCCATGCGGCCCGGCCTTGGCACCATGAAGGCGCTCATGGACGCCATGGGCCGCCCCGACGAGTCTTTCGAGAGCGTTCACGTCGCCGGCACGAACGGCAAGGGCACAACGTGCTCTCTCCTCGCGGCCGTCTCCACTGCCTCCGGGCGCCGCACCGGACTCCACACCTCGCCACATCTCAACCATATCCATGAGCGAATGCGCCTTGACGGCGTACCGCCGCCGGACGCATGGCTTGACAAGAGCGTGCGACGCTGGCACGCGACGTTTGACCAGACCGGGGCCAGTTTTTTCGAGGCAACTACGGCACTGAGCTTCCTGTACTTCGCCGAATCGGGTGTTGATCTTGCCATCATCGAAACGGGCCTCGGCGGGAGACTGGACGCGACGAACATACTCTCCCCATGCCTGAGCATCATCACGAGCATCGACTACGACCATACCGACATTCTGGGCCAGTCGCTCACTTCCATTGCCTCCGAAAAGAGCGGTATCATCAAGACAGGCGTACCGGTCCTCACCGCCACCGCCGAGTCAGAAGTCCTTTCGGTACTGCGTGATGCCGCCGCCGCGCACGGGGCAGCGCTACACGTAGTCGATCCCGACTCGCTGCCGCTTCGCACACCAGTCCGTGAGTACAAAGACCTTGACATAGACCTTCGCGGCGCCCATAACCGCGGCAACGCACTTCTGGCCGTGCGAGCCGCCGAACTCCTGTTTCCGGACGTGCGCTCCGATCCGGCGGCGGTTTTCAGCGGCCTGCGCCGAGTGCGCGTGCTGAGCGGCATCCGTGGACGGTTAGACGTGCTGAGCGTCCGACCTAAGACCTTCGTTGACGTGGCGCATAACCCCGCCGCACTCAAGGCGGTGCTCGAATACGTTAGCCTACAGGGAGTGCAACTCTTCGTCGTCTTCGGCGTACTCCGCGACAAAGACCTAAACGGCATGGCCCGGGCCCTGAGCGAGGCGGAGGCCCGCGTTTTCATTTGCCGGCTGCCAACGCGCCGCGCCGCGACACCAAAGGAGATTGCAGTTATTCTTGATCGACACGGAGTGCGCGTATGGGGTACGGGATCGGTTCCCGATGGTGTGGCCGGTCTCCAGCGGATGGCCGGCAGTCAAGACGTATGCCTTGTCACGGGGTCGCATCTCGTAGTCGCCGCCGCTCTTGATTCGTTTTCGTTAGAGTAATGACGTATGACCCCTCGTGCTTGCATCCATTCAGAGATCAGTCGTACCTTATCCGGAAATTGCGTTAGTAGCGGCGGTGCGACGCACCCTTGCGTACTCCGCACTAACTACTCCCATCCCCGCCGTTCATCGGGATCGTCTTCGTAGGCCTCACGGCGATTCGCTCGCCTGAGCCTCGCCGGTTTTTATCCGGTCCTGCCCGCACGATGGAATTTGGCCTGGACAAGCGTCCGTAAGACCCTGCCGTTTCGTCTCCTTATCCACTTTTTCCCAACCGTCATGACAACCGACGACCTGCAGGAAAAAAACCTTGCCGAACTCAAAAATATCGCACGCACCATGCAACTGACGGGGTTTTCCACGCTTCGGAAGCAGGAGCTTATCTCGTTCATTGCCGAGCACCGGACCAAGACGGTCGACCAGGCTGGCAACGGCGCCCCACAGGACACTGCCGTCCGAGCTGAGCGGCCCGAGCCTTCTTCCCCGCCCCACAAAGAATCGGCGGCGACGCAGGTGGGTCCGAAACCGAAAGACCAGTCAACTCCGCCAGTGAAGTCTCCGTCCGGATCGACACGTCACAAACAACCATCCGACCGCGCCCGCAGTGCACGCGGCGACAAGCCGGGCCGGGGCAATTCCCGCCACAGGGGGCGCGATTTCCGGTCGCGTACCGGCGGAGACGATCGCCGTCGTGATTCGATGCGAGGCGGGCGCGGCGGCTCTCGGCGCTCCAACCCGCAGCAGGGGCGGGCAGAACGCCACCGCACTCGGCGGGATGCACGGCGCGCAGGCCGCGACGACCGGCGCAAGCGGTTCTACGAAGGCCGTCCCGACTTCGTGGCGGAGTACGACCCGGCCAAGTTGGACATAGACGGGATGATTCAGAAAGTAGGCGTCCTGGAAATACTGCCTGACGGTTACGGCTTCCTGCGTTCACCGGATTACAACTACCTGCCGAGTCCGGACGACATTTACGTGTCGCCGTCACAGATCAAGCGCCTCAGCCTGCGCCTCGGCGATACCGTGGACGGACGGGTCCGTCCACCAAAAGAGGGCGAACGTTTCTTTGCGCTCATTCAAGTCAACAAAATCAACGGCGGCCCTCCCGGCACGCTCGATGAGCGACGGAGCTTCGACCACCTAACACCGCTGTACCCGGACAAACATCTCCGCCTCGAAACGCGCGCCAACGAGACGAACATGCGCGTACTGGATCTCTTCGCACCGATCGGCAAAGGCCAACGCGGTCTCATCGTGGCACAGCCGAAGACTGGTAAGACAATCCTTCTGCAGAAGATTGCCAACGCGATTACGGCCAACCACCCCGAAGTCCACCTCCTCATCCTCCTCGTGGACGAGCGCCCAGAGGAAGTAACCGACATGGAGCGTCATGTAAAGGGTGAAGTGATCGCTTCGACGTTCGATCAAGAGCCCGAACGCCACGTCGAAGTCGCCGACATCGTTCTGGAAAAAGCCAAGCGTCTCGTCGAAGCGAAGCAGGACGTGGTCATACTGCTCGATTCGATCACGCGCCTAGCGCGCGCACATAACTCCGTCGCCCCGGATACCGGACGCACACTCTCCGGGGGTATCGAGGCGGGGGCCCTGCGCGGACCGAAGCGCTTTTTCGGAGCGGCGCGCAACGTGGAAGAAGGAGGTTCACTCACCATTATCGGTACCGCTCTCATCGACACGGGAAGTCGGATGGACGAGGTAATCTTCGAGGAGTTCAAGGGTACCGGCAACATGGAACTCGTACTCAACCGAGACATGGCCGACCGCCGCATTTTCCCGGCTATCAACGTCGTTATGTCAGGTACCCGGCGTGAGGAACTGTTGATCGCGGAGGCCCGCCTGGGACGCATCTGGATTCTGCGCAAACTCCTTGCAGACATGGATCCTATACAGGCCATGACCTTTCTCCTCGACCGGATGCGCGGCACCAAGAGCAACGACGAATTCTTGGTGACAATGAACTCGTAGCCGCCCTGTGCAGCGGAACAGCGCTTAGGCATTCCGTGTACCCACTATTTGATTCGAAGGCCCCCCGTAATGCGTGCAGGCGGAGACATTCGGGCTGTCCTGTTCGACATGGACGGCGTTCTGGTTGACGTCTCGGGTTCCTACCGCCGTGCAATCGAAGAGACGGTCCTGCATTTCACAGGCCGGCAGATACGGGCAAACACAGTTCAGCGGTACAAGAACCACGGCGGTTTCAACGACGACTGGGCACTTACTCACGCGATCATCACCGACAGCGGGATGACAGTGTCCTTCTCGCGCGTCGTCGGGGAATTCCAGCGGCGGTATCGCGGAGAGTCTTGGGACGGATTCATTCGCGACGAGGTACCACTCGTCGAGGAGACCACGCTGAATCTCCTAACCAGCGGCGGGCGCGTTCTTGGCATCGTGACCGGACGCCCGGAAGCCGAGGCACGCTGGACGCTGGAGCAGCTCGGCTGGACGCGCTACTTCCCTCTCTTGGTTGCGCGCGAAAAGCACGAACGCCGCGGGAAGCCAGATCCTTATCCGCTGCAGCTCGCGCTCGGCATCCTGAACGCCGCAGGCATGGACGTGCGCCCGAACCTTGCCGTCTACATCGGCGACTCCGTCGATGACATGCAGGCGGCACGCGCCGCAGGTATGTGGGCCATCGGCATAGCACCTCCCTTTCTCGAGCGCGAAGCCCACACACGGCTTCTTATCGAGCGCGGCGCCCACGTGGTGACGCATCAGCCCAACCGGCTTCCGAGTCTCCTCGACGACCTTCCAGAGCTCATCGCAGCAAACGCCGCGGCACAAGGCTAAACTCTGCGCCGAGCAGTGTCAAGCCCCTCGCCGTAGTGCGGCCTCCCGTTCGCAAGGCAGGCTACGTAGGTCAGCTCTGAGCTAAGCGAATTCGGTGTATCTTGCGCGTACTTCCCGTTTCTTGCCTCCAGGGCCAAGAGCGGGACCGGGCCTCCGACTGCCGAAACCGATTGCGCCTCCCTTATGCGCCTGCCGTTTTTTCTTGCCAGCGGTTTCGTTGCCTCCGAAACCATGGAGGGCACTCTGCCGGTGCTCCGCGGGCTGCGCTCGGAAGGCCTTCATACCACAGTTGACCTGTTGGGTGAATACGTCATGGACCGCGGCCTCGCCGAGGAAGGACGAGACACATACATTCGGCTTTTGAGATCACTGGCTGAGGACAAGGAAGCCGATGTCAATATTTCGATCAAATTGTCGATGATCGGGCAGATGATTGATGAGGATTTCTGCCTCGAAAACCTCCAGCTGCTCCTTGCCGCGGCGCGCGAAACGCGAGGCTTCATTCGGCTCGATATGGAAGGGACGACTGTCTTGGAATCCACGCTTCGCCTTTTTGATGCCGCTTACCCCGAATACGGCGATCATGTCGGCATAGTCCTGCAGGCCTACCTCAAACGTACGCGCACAGACGTCGAGCGAATGTGCGATTTGGGAGCGCGAGTCCGGCTGTGCAAGGGGGCCTACAAAGAGCCGCCCGAGCTGGCCTATCAGAACATGAAAGATATACGGAAGCTGTATATCGAGAACATGAAGCTGCTTCTCACACGTGGCAACTATCCCGCCATCGCGACGCACGACAACCGCCTCATCGAGGCGACAAAGGCGTTCGCTTGGGCCGAATCCATCCCGAATGATCGGTTCGAATTCCAGATGCTGTATCAGATTCGCCCGCAGACGCAAAGAGACATCTGCCGTGACGGATACAACATGCGCGTCTACGTCCCATTCGGACGGAACTGGCTTCCGTACTATTCCAGGCGGCTTCGCGAGCGAAAGGAAAACGTCTTTTTCCTTCTGCGCAACTTGCTACGTCGGTAACCTCAAGCTGCCGCCTCTGCGGAAAGAAAGCGCTCGGCGTCCATCGCCGCCATACAGCCCGTCCCTGCTGCCGTCACGGCCTGCCGGTAGACGTGATCCTGCGCGTCGCCACATGCAAACACACCCGCGACGCTTGTCCGCGTAGATCGGCCCCGCGTGAGGATGTAGCCCAGATCGTCCATGTCAAGGACACCGCGGAAAAGGTCTGTATTGGGCCGGTGCCCGATAGCCACGAAGAAGCCCTCGACGGGAAGGACAGATTCCTCTCCGGTGATCGTGCTGAGAAGACACAGCCCAGTAACGGCCTCCCCGCCGAGGACGTCCGTGACGATCGTATTCCACCGGATATGAATCATGTCGTGGTCAAAGACGCGTTGTTGCATGATACGAGAGGCCCGCAGCGCGTCACGCCGGTGAATGAGATGAACCTTCGCTGCAAAGCGCGTCAGAAAGAGTGCCTCCTCCATTGCGGTGTCGCCGCCACCGACGACGGCGATCTCCACGCCGCGAAAAAACGCGCCGTCACACGTCGCACATGCCGACACGCCGCGCCCGAGCAAGCGTCGCTCATTGGCGAGCCCGAGATACTTCGCGGACGCTCCGGTTGCGACGATTACGGTGTCAGCCAAAATCGTCACCTCTTCGTCGACCAAGAGTCGGAACGGGCGCTCGGATAAGTCGACGGCTGTCACCTCTCCCCACCGTATGTCAGCCCCGAACCGCTCGGCCTGTCGACAAAAATCCTGCATCATCTCCGGCCCCATTACGCCGTCGGGATAGCCCGGATAATTCTCCACGTCCGTGGTTGTGGTCAGCTGGCCTCCGGGTTCCAGACCTGTAATCACAACTGGGGCAAGGCCCGCCCGCGCTCCGTACAACGCCGCCGTATACCCCGCTGGACCCGAACCGATAATGACGAGCCGCTGCCGCTCCGCCGCTTCCGTAGCTGGCATGAATCCCTTCTGCAGCCTACGCCGCTATCGCCTCCATTCTTGCCGCGAGTCTCCGCTTCGGAACTACGCCTATCAGCTGATCTCTTACTTGACCGTCTTGAAAAAACAACAGTGTCGGAATGGATCGTACTCCATACTGTATCGGTGTGTGCTGATTGCGGTCCACGTCCATCTTTGCCACCTTCACGCGGCCCTCGTATTCGCTTGCCAGCTCGGCGATGACGGGCGCGATAATGCGGCAGGGTCCGCACCATGCGGCCCAGAAATCCACGACTACCGGGACAGATGATTCAAGTACTTCCGCGCGAAACGTATCGTCTGTTACGTCCACGTATTTCACGTTGTTAGCCATTTAAATTCCTCGGCGTAGGTCTTGATTTCGTGCCGTCCGTACTACGAGATGGACCGCCTATGGTTTCTGTATACCTCAGCAGCCCATCCGGCTCTCGAGTGCCGTAAAGTACGGGATGCTTAGCGCTTCGTGGCTGACCGACAGGACTACTTTGTCACCCATTCTAAGTGTGAGGGGGCCCTTCCGCACGCGGCCAATCTCGCAGACGCACACGGCTAGGTTCCGAACGGACACCTGCAGCGATGGTGCCGCCTCCGGGGCAGCCGTAAATACAATGCGTGACTGCGCCTCGCCGAACAGCACGGCATCCAGCCGCGTGCCCGGATCTGCATCCAGGCGGATCGCCGCTCCCAGTCCGTCGGAGAAAACTGCACATTCCGCCAGGCAGACTGCCAGTCCCCCGTCCGACACGTCGTGTGCGCTCTTGACGAGGCCGGCCCGAATCAGTGCAAGCGCCGCCTGCTGCACGGCGCGTTCTTCTTCAAGATCCATGTACGGTGCATCGCCCACCGGTTGTCCGCACAACGCAGTCAGGTATTCCGTACCGCCCAGGTCTTCGAGATCTCCCCGGTGGCACCACGCGGCGGGCGTAAGCAGAAACACCGAATCACCTTCTTTTTGGAAGGCCGCCGCGGTGCCGTGGGCCGCGAGGTCATCTACCAGGCCCAGCATCCCGATCGTGGGAGTGGGAAAAACGGCCCCGTCCGGGTTTTCGTTGTAAAACGACACGTTGCCACCCGTGACTGGAGTTCCGAGTGCTCGGCAGGCGTCGCCAATTCCTCCGACCGCTTCCCGGAAGGTCCAGTAGATTTCCGGCTTGTACGGATTGCCGAAATTGAGGCAGTTCGTGACAGCCACGGGCCTACCGCCCGCACAGACAACATTGCGCGCCGCCTCGGCCACTGCAATCCGGCCACCACGGCGCGGATTGAGCCATACGTAGCGTCCGTTGCAGTCCGTCTTGACGGCCAGCGCCTTGTTCGAATCCTTCAGGCGCACTAATGCCGCATCGCTTGGCCCAGGGCCCACAACCGTGTTGGTGCGAACCATCGTGTCGTACTGTTCGAAGACCCACCGTTTCGAAGCAACGTTGGGTGATCCCATCAGGACCAGTAGCGCTTCCTTAGCCTCGCCGGAGGACACGTCCTTGACCTGCGGCACCGTGCGCACCGTATCCAGGTATGCCGGGCAGCGCACCTCGCGCTCGTAGACCGGCGCGCCTCCTCCCAGAACAAGATGCTCCGCCGGAACATTGGCAACGAGAGCGCCGCCACTGAAGACGCGTACTCGTCCGTCACTGGTCACGTGCCCAATACGAACTGCGTGGAGATCCCATTTGTCGAATATGCTCTCGAGAATGGCTTCTTGGCCGGGTCTGCAGACAATGAGCATGCGCTCCTGACTCTCGGAGAGCATGATCTCGTAGGGCGTCATGCCCTCTTCGCGCACGGGCACCAAGTCCAGGTCGAGCACCATGCCGGATTTGCCCTTTGCGCTCATTTCGCACGACGAACACGTCAACCCCGCCGCTCCCATGTCCTGAATACCGGCGACGACGCCGGCCTCCAGCGCTTCGAGGGTCGCTTCCAGCAGCAGCTTTTCCGTGAACGGATCGCCGACCTGCACACTTGGGCGCCTTTTTTCGCTTTCCTCCGAGAGTTCCTCCGAGGCAAACGTGGCGCCGTGTATGCCGTCTCGGCCCGTGGAGGAGCCGACAATGTATACACCGTTACCGACGCCTTTGGCAATTGCTGACGCCGTCCGACCGACCCGTACAATCCCGACACTCATCGCGTTGACGAGCGGATTCCCTTCGTAGGCCGAATCGAAATACACGTCGCCCGCGACCGTGGGTACGCCAAATGCGTTGCCATAATCTCCTATGCCCCGCACAACGCCGTCGAACAGATACCGCACACGGGCGCTATCGAGCGTCCCGAACCGGAGTGAATTGAGCGCGCAGATCGGACGCGCACCCATCGTGAAGATGTCTCTGTGGATGCCTCCGACACCAGTCGCCGCACCTTGGTAGGGCTCGACCGCTGATGGATGGTTGTGGCTTTCGATCTTGAATGCGACGGCCAGACCGTCGCCGATGTCGACAAGCCCCGCGTTTTCATCTCCCGCTTCGACGAGTAGCGCGTCGCCTGTGCGTGGGAGCGTCCTGAGGACCGCGATCGAATTCTTGTACGAGCAGTGCTCGCTCCACATCACCGAGTAAATGCCCAGTTCCGTAAGCGTCGGTATTCGGCCAAGCCTTTCCTGTATCCATCCATACTCTTCTTCCGAGAGCCCGTGCTCCAGGGCAAGCGCAAGGGAGACACCTGATTCGTTGGGGTCCGTGTCTGCCATGTGTCCGCGGTCTCGGAAAGGTTGGCTAAAAATACCGGACGCGCCTTTTGCCGATCACGAACACTCCGCGAAGAGCGGCTTGGTATGTGGATGCGGCCCCCAGCGCAGTCACCATCGGCACCCAGCCCCGGACTGCCATGCTATGATA
>JAAXGO010000486.1 GCA_012267425.1 Rhodothermales bacterium | reverse complement strand
CTGCGAGCAGGCGATCCGGCCATTCGTGATCGGGCGCAATTATGCGCAGTTTTCAATTATATGCAGTTGAGCTCGGACAGTTCCCGTAATTCCGGTCGGTGCCAAGGTTTCTGTTGAGCTTCAGGTGCACATAACATTGGATACATGAGCCGGTAATTATACCGGGAAGGAGTGTATCCAGTGGGAGCAACAGAGCGAGTCGAAGGACAGACCGAATCCGGCACTCTCGGCGTGACGAGCGTACTGCTCGCCGATCTGAAATCGCGGCTGATTGAACGTGGGCATCACAGCAGCACCGTCCGTCAGTACGTGCAGGCTGCCGACCACTTTCAGCGGTGGAAAGAGCAGGTACAAGACGCGGCGAGCACGCAAGAGTGCGTCAACGAGTTCCTGTTTCGGCACCTGCCGGTCTGTCGTTGCGTCGGAACGAGGACGCGATCGGTGAAAACGTGTAGAGCTGCCCTTGCGCACCTCAATGTAGTGCTCAGGAAGCGTCGTCCCGATTTGTGCAAAGACACCGACGGTCCCGTAGACCGTGAGATCAGAGCGTTCAGTGAGCACCTGAAGATCACCTGTGGGTTGAGTGATTCCACCTGCAAGCAACGATCCGTGTATGCCCGCGAGTTGATAGTCGGACGTTTCGGCGACGGGCCGGTCAGCGTAGGTGATCTGACAGCTCGTGACTTCATGCAGTACGCGAGCAAGCGAGCACGAACTCTGAGCACAGGCAGCATGGCTGTCGTCACCAGTTCGATACGCTCCTATCTACGGTTTCTTCAATTTCAGGGCCGAATTGGAGAGTCGCTGACGCACGCGGTTCCGTCGATCTCGACCCGTATAAGGACGGGTAACGCGAGTCTTCCCAGGATCCTGTCCGAGCCTCAGATCGAAGAGTTCTTGCGTTCGTTTGATCAGAGCACTGCAGGCGGCAGCCGCGATTATGCGATCGCACTGTGCATGGTAGAGCTTGGCTTGCGCGCCTCCGAAGTAGCGAGTCTGAGGCGGCACGATGTGGACTGGCGTGGAGGAACGATCCGAGTCCGTGCTGGCAAGACGACCAGCGACCGCCTGTTGCCACTGATGCCCGCGCCGGGTAAGGCGATAGCAGCATATCTGCACCGTGGACGCCCCTTTTCGAGTGTTCCGCACTTGTTTGTTCGGCACACGGTACCGGTAGGAGAAGCGATGCCTACAGAACTCGTCCGCGGAGCTATGCGCCGAGCGTACGGACGAGCGGGGTTCCCCGCAGAGTGGACGGGGACGCATCTGCTGCGTCATACCGCCGCGTCACGGATGCATCAGCGCGGCGTGCCGTTGAAGTCGGTAGCGGACGTATTGGGACATCGTTCCATCGACACGACCGCCATCTACACGAGAGTAGACCTGCCCGCTCTCAGAACCGTGGCCCTGCCGTGGCCGGAGGCAAACTGATGGGCGCCCCCGTGACG
>JAAXGO010000002.1 GCA_012267425.1 Rhodothermales bacterium | reverse complement strand
CGGAACGCGCACCGGACCCTAAGGGCACCGCGCCACCCCCTGACCCTACTGATACTCGGTAAATCTGACGCAAAGAAGATGTTTGCGGCGGTAGTGTATCTGATGGGTCGTCTGAAGTTGCCGATCAACGTGCAGAAGTCCCGATGCTTGCGGTGTCCGGAGGAACCGTTGAGGTTCCTTGGATACCGAATTGGACGCAATTACCGCCCACGGGGTCGAGGGGCCTACATTGGCACGCGACCGAGTAAAGCGAGCGTCCAAAGCCTATGCCGTAAGATCAGCGATCAGACCGCGGCCCGGTACGGGTGGATGGACATAGAGCAAATGACACGTCGCTTGAACCGGCTGTTAACCGGTTGGGCGAACTATTTTTGCTTGGGTCAAGTCAGTCCGGCCTACAAAGCGATTGATCAGCATGCACACAAGCGGCTGCGACGGTGGTTCTATCGAAAGCACAAGGTCAAGTCAAGAGGGTACGTGCACCTTCCTTGCGAAAGGCTGTATGATGAATACGGTCTGATCCGTCTTGCGCCGACGACGAAGAATCTTCCGTGGGCGAAGGCATGATCCAGTCTGAAAGCCGTATGCGGGAAAACCGCACGTACGGTTTGATGAGCGGCTTTCGGGAAACGCACCCATGGGAGCCGGACTGAGGCCCACCGCGAAAGCGGCGGATAAGCCACCGGACCCTACAGGCGGCGCGCCTCCCGCCGACTCTACGGCTTGCCCTATGATGATCTCGATAGAGTGTTTACTCATGAGGGGCTGTTCGAAACGCTGCTGTCCACGGTCAGGGAGATGTTTCATGTGGCCCCGGAGCTGAGAGACCCGCGTGCTATCCCGGTGCTCCTGAAAGGCCATGCACTCGGGGTAAAGGGAATAATTCTGGATTTCGGTCCCCGCGCCGTGTTGCCTCATACGCTTGCATGTGTCTTTAGCCCTGAAACGCTGGAGTGGCACCTTGCGAGCTGCCTTCATGTTTTGTCGATAATTGTGGCCTTGTGGGGCGAGTCCATTGATGATAAGACGCTGGTGCGCATACGTGATATGACCGCAGCACGTCTGGAGCGGCCGTCCAGACGCACCCTGGTACCTTTATCTCGCCTTGCAGTGGCGATAGGCTGGGACGAAGAGCTGGAGGCTTTGATGCGGGAGCAGATACAGCAGATACAAGAGGTGGGTTGGGAATGGATGCGTGAGATACTGCAAAATGAACTGGATAGCAAAGAGAGCGCCTACATTGAGAAGCACCGGGAGCGTTATGCCGGTGTGCCCTTTTGATGCGTCCAGCCGATAACCACGCAGAACGAAGAGCCCTCTTTCAAGCTTTCGTATTCACGAAAAGGTCCAAGAGATGCTCGGGCACGCGGGCGTAAGCAGATTCTCTCCGTTGTCGTTGTGGAGTACCACGTCGCTACAATCTGGCCGCCAGGGCTCCCATGTCGCGGTATCCGGAGAATTCTAGGGCAAGAGACACCGCGATATCACAGCGTCCGGCAGACGACAGAATGGCCTCGATATGAGGTATGCTCCCAGCCGTGGTTGTTGTGGCTGGAGATGATGAGCGCTGAAGGACTCGCTGAAGCGGTCCCCGCACTTAGCCCTCGTATGGCCTATTGCGCCGGAATAGCTCCGTACTCAATCGACGCTTTCTGCGGAAGTGGCCACTTCAACGATCACTTCCAGTGTCCTGCGGACCTCGGGCGCTACCGCATCTGCCGTACGTATTGGCAGGTGAACTCGGCGGGATTACCCGGCTCAATCTCGACGTCGTCGAAGCTCGTGACATTGCAAATGATCAGCTTCGTGGGCGTGGGGATTCGCACAGGACCGTGCTCTTAGATCCGGTGTTCCGTAATAGAGACAGATAGTTGGATCGTCGCTGTTACGTTTTGGTGGGACTAGTAAGCCAATACCTGGCAAAGTGCCGAAGAATCCACCGGATCTGAAGTTCCTCCCCAATCGATAACCAGGACTTGTCGTGCCTTGGTCGAATTCCCCGTGTCTATACCTTGAGATACCGCGACGACGAATCGTCCGGTTTGGCGTGGGCATAGCGGCTCGTCGTGGTAAGCGACTTGTGACCAAGTGTCTCTTTGACTAGGTGCATCGGCGCACCGTTGTCCAAGGCGTGCGAGGCGTGGGCGTGCCGCAGCCAGTGTGGTGACACACTCTCCTCGAGACCGGCATTTCGGGCCGCTCTGCGTACGATCCGCCAGATCTGCTGTCGCGAAAGCGGTCCACCTTTACGGGACCGGAACACAGGATTGCTCCGTGTGCCATATCCCATGGTAATCTCCTGCTGCTTGAGTTGCTGCAGTGACATCCACGTATCGCGCGACAGAAGGACCGTGCGAGTCTTGTTTCCCTTACCGAGAAGCGTTACCTGACCAAGACCCGGGTTGCCCCTGACGTGGCGCTCCATGAGGGCTCCCCAAAAGAGCTTCGCGAGTTCCGAAACACGACCACCGGACACGTAGAAGAGACGAAGAAGAACCGAGTTGCGCAGGTCCGTCTCAACTTCCAGAATCCTCCCCACGGCGACTTCCGGCAGGATGCGTTCACTGAGCCGATCCGGCACGTTGGGCAGTGAAACAGCTGCGCCGATGTTGAACTCGAGGTATCCGATCCGGTGACCAAAGCTGAACAAGCTTTTCAGGGCTGCGAGCTTCCGAGCACGAGTGGACCGCGCCAACTTGGCGTCTTCGAGGTGATCCGACCACTGCCAGAAGTGCTGCAGTTTGATCATGCCGAGCGGAAGGTCGACGAAATCAACGAACTGGTTCACGTCCCGACGATACGCTTCTTGCGTATTGGAGCTCTTGCCGTGAAGCCACAGGTCTACGAGATGCAGATCGTCGTCAGCCTGCGAACGGACAGGGCTCGACGTTCGGACCACCGTCTTGGCAACGAGGTGGGTCACAGGGAATTGCAGGTCTGGTTTGCCTCCGAATAGAACATAAGGTTAATTATGTTACATTACAAGCATGCGAAAAATTACCGGCAATCTTCGTGTCCTCCTCCTACGGGCGTGTGCTTGCCGGCCCGTTTCATTGCAAACGACAAGACGGCCCCAACTGAACGCAGAATACTGGCACGCCCGAAATATCGGTCCTGCATTGAAGGCCATGATGGATAAGGGCGAGCGGCATTCGAGGGAATACGGAATTGCCAATCTGGACGGCACGCTGATTCCTGGCGTGGACCTAGCCATTCGCGCGTGTGAACTTGAAACCTACAGGGATACCGTCGTGCACTGCTGCTCCAGTGCCCGTTCTAAGCAAGATCGAGATTCTGTGCGGCGGCACGCTCGCATGGAGTCGTGAAATCGATCCGACGATGCCCGTATACTAATAGCTCTGCTGATCTTCACCCGTATGCCCGTGGGACTCCGTATTGCTCCCGTATCCGATGCTGCCGTCCGACATCTCAATTAAGGGTCCATTTCCCGCGATTACGGGCCCGACCGCGTCCGGAAAAACCGCGTTTAGTTTGGAGCTTGCCGACCGATTAAACGCAGAAATTATTTCAGCCGACAGCCGCCAAATCTACCGAGAGCTCACGATCGGGACAGCCAAGCCATCGAAGAAAGAACTGGACCGAGTGCTACATCATTTCATTGACGAACTGAGCTTGGCCGAGCCATTCTCGGCGGGTACGTTCGCAGAACAGGCAAACGAGCGAATCAGCGATATCATTAGTCGTGGCCGAATTCCGATCGTCGTTGGCGGTTCCAGCTTATACCTCCATGCCCTGTTGAAGGGCCTCTCGCCCATTCCTCCATCGGACGCGGACATGCGGCAGCACCTGGAAAAGCGACTTATGGTCGAAGGTGCCCAGACACTCTTCGCCGAATTGGAGCGTGTTGACCCAATCTCGGCATCTACATTGGATCCGACAAAATCATCCCGACTTGTGCGGGCATTGGAGGTACTTCATACAACGGGCAAGCCGCTGTCGTCGTACCATCGTCGCCAAAAGCCCCCTCCGTTTTCATTCCGGCTTGCCATTCTCAACGTCGACCGAGAAACCCTGTACAAACGCATTGACGAGCGCGTGGACCGAATGTTGGAAGATGGTCTTCTGCGCGAAGTCCAGCGCATCCTCGATACCGGCGTCAACGCCGATTTGAATGCGCTGAAAACGATTGGCTATAGAGAGTCGATCGCCTACTTGCAAGGCAAGATCAGCTGCGATGAGATGATCCGACTCATCAAGCGAAACACGAGGCGGTATGCTAAGCGACAACTCACTTGGTTGCGCAGGTACAAGCGTGCCCATTGGATACACGTGCCATGGACCGAAGTATTGGATCCGCGAACGTGGGAGTAACAGGCCATAGTATTTTTGCGCCGATGAAAACTGCAGCCGCTGTTCTTCGCGTAGCGAAAGCAATTTGAAAAATTCGCAGTTCACCGAGGGAGATCAATGGGAACGGGTGACCATACCTGCCGGACTAGATGTTGCTGCACTCCTGCAGGATCTACGTGCGTGGGCATGCAGGGGGCACTTGGCGCACTATGTGAGCAAGCTGGTCGACACCTTGGATCCAAGTAGGTTCTACGCGCCCTACGAGGGAGACGAAATACACAACTCTCCCTTCGACCTGCTGAAGGTGGTCACGGTGCTGCATTTAACCGGCCTTGGTCACTACGAACATTGCCTGTTTATGGACCCATTGGCCGCGATGATTTTCCGCAATGATTTCAGCACCGTGTTGGGAGAAGAACGAGCGCCATTCCGATACGGTCCGGACTCGGATCTGCCCTCCCTCCGACGTCATTCTTCCGCCTGAGCGGAGTCGATTCGCCAGCCGGTCAAGGACTTCCAAGATCTGCCGATCCCTTGACCCTGAAAAAACGGATTCCACTACAATGACGCGATCAGCGGCGACGCGGAGCGCCTCGCTAAACAGACGATCCTGATCGGCGGCGTGATGCAGGACGAAATACATCACCACGACGTCGAACTCATCAACCTTCCACGGTAATCGGCGTCCGTCAAACGTCACGTGCCGCAGGTCCGTCTGATTCATATCGAGGATGTCGGCCAGAACAACGTCGGCGTGTTCGTCAGCTTGGATAAACTCTCCAACATATCCTTCCGCCGCACCGAGATCCAGTACAGCAAGCGGCTTCCGCACGCGGGGCAGGTAACGACGAATAAATTGAAACTTGCGCTGCGCCCGCTTCCGCATGAGCGCCTGCAGCGTGGACGGGCCATAACGCAACGAAGCAAGAGCGAGCCATCCCCCCCATCCAACAATGACAAATTCCCAGTAAGGCCCGTCAACGTAGAGCAGATACGTTCCGATCGAAGCAAATCCGAGCCAGTACCAGTGCCAGGAGGCCTTTTCAAGAAGTGTGGCAAGGAGCAGCAGGCTTAAAAGGTACCACGGATGTACCGTGGTGGACAGCACGATGTACAAGCCAATGGTTACAAGTACGGCGCGGGCGAGTGGCCACTTAAACCGTGCATCCAACGCGTAGATGACAGGCAGCCCGGTCAGAAATACGACCCGAAGCACTGGCCCGATCTGTTTGCTCCAGTCCTCCCCCGTAAAGACCAGGAATACCTTCTTGACGGCGTAATACAGTCCGGCGTTGAACTCGAATAGTTGCGCATATAAGTCTAGTGAGCTTCCAACATTTGTTGTTACGTACGATGCAGCGTACGGGAGTGCCAGAATCGTGGCAACTGCTGCACCCGGCCAAACTGCCCACCACCGAAAGCGCCTCCAGAGGAATGGAAACAACACAAACGGGAGCAGCTTAACCCAGCCAGCGCAGGCTAGCGCTGCCGACGCCAACGCACCACGACCCGCATTCGCCCACCGTATTACGAGTACGAGAAGGAGTAGGAGTAGCGATTCCGTGTGTGCCTGACCAGCCGTTTCCAACAGCACGAGTGGATTCCAGGCATAGAACATCAACCATCGGGGCGGTACCATCCGCGCGAGGAGTAGTACCGCGAGCAGCTCGACGAGCACGAATACGAATTTGATCGCGTAGTAGCTCTGTAGCCAACCCCCTTCGTAGAATCGAGCACCGAAAGAAAAGACAAACTGCGAGACCGGCGGATAGACCGTAAAGTAGTCGGGAGAATTAAGCCGATCGAAAATAGGCTCGTCGTGCAGCACTACTAGCGCAGGATCGCCCGGCGTAAACCGGTACGGGTTTATGTCATGGGCCTGCACGAGTCCATCCCAGACATACCGGTAGCTGTCGTCCGACAGTGACGGCGGAAGCCCGAACAGAGCAACGCGAAACAGCACTGCGAAGACGAGAACATCAGTCAGATCAACGTCGCTCAGCCACCACAGCACAACCAGAACACCGCCGCCGGCCACGGCAACAATGACCAAGAGAGGCAACTCCGCTCGGTCTTGGGCAAGCACTGCCATGGCGAACACCACGGCGGTAAGGCAAGCAATTAGGAGGCGGGATAACAGCTTCCGAGCCATGGCTTGCCGCTGGTATTCTGAGCGTGACGGCTCCCTTCTTTACGCACGAAGGCGATTGTACCGATCGTTGCTTGTGCCTTTTCGTCTCAACCAGCGCCGCAAGCTAAACCATGCCGAAATCTTCGGCCAAAAACAAAGCCGATGCACTCGCCATCAAAGGCCTTTCACGTCCGCCAAACGGTGTCCAGATTTTGGCTGATTGTCTCGTGGCTGCGAGTGACAATCACTTTGCCACACGAGGTCAAAGGTCGCCAGAACTCCGGATACTTCCTACTATAGTAACGGGCGGAGCCTCTATGTCTTCAGCCGGTTGATTCATCTCCAAGACGAGTTTTGATCCCGCAATCGTCAAAGATGTCACAGAAAGCCTGCCATTTGAGTGGATCGCACCGCTTGGATCAACTAGCAAGTCTTACCCAACCACACGTGCGTGTTAGCATCGGTCAACAGTCGTTCAGCAATGAGTCTACTGGCAATGAATCTCAAGACTTGGTCCCACTTCCGAATTTCCTCGGCATGCGGCCGGAAGCATAGAGATCGACGATTGTTGCGGGGAGGCGATGATTTGTCGGTATGATACAACGACTATGCGATGGTGCAGCCAGACGACCGGTTATGCCTTCCTTCGAAACACCAGTCGGAGGCGTCGACCTTCAGCTTCACGGTGCACTTCTTCGGCCATCAACTCCATGAAGAACAGACCCCGCCCTCTCCCCTTCAGCAGATTCTCGGTTTCGATCGGATCACCAACCGTAGACAGATCGAATCCCGGCCCTTCGTCGGTCACCGAGACCTCAACGATGTCCGCCTCGGCCGTGATTTCCAGCGTCGCTTGCAGGTCTGCATTCCACTGGTTGCCGTGCTCCATGGCGTTGGTGAGCGCTTCACTGGTCAGCAGGACGATGTGGTATGCGAGATCGCCCGTAATGTCAAGCGAGTCCAGAAAGTCCTGTGTACGCTCCACCGCATCCTCCATGCTCTTGAATGTGCTCCGTAGCTTGAGATGAAGCTGTCCAGTCTGGTGCACTCCAGGTCGTGGCATGGTGTAATGATCGCCCGTATGCTTGAATAATTCCACGTATGCGCAGACCTTCACGACAGAGTCTCCGGGCACAGGTCATGCGAGAAGACAGGTGGCATACCCGTTCAAGGCGCTCGTGGTTGCGGTATACGGCGTTGGGGCAGCGGGCTGAATCACGGCAGAAGGTCACGTAAGTCAAACTGAGACTGCACGATCTGCCACTCTTGCCATTGGACCGCATCCGGCCGGATCGGGTCGCGAAAGCGGGAAAACTGAAGTCAATCGGTGGGACTCCCAAGCGTGGTTCAATACCTTTTGGAGGAACTGCTTTGCGAGTCGGTGCCCGAGAGGCGCGTTTTCTGGGACCGCTGACTCGGCGGACGGGATCACGCGATTCACGCAAGTCGGGCAGAAATCCAGAACGCATCAAGTCTCCGCCTCCATGACGCCCATCCAGACGACGAGACTCACCTCGTCCTCCTCGATGGGATCAAGCGGCTCGGGCGGCTTCCATGGCTGTAACCCCAGTTCGTTCACGACATCGGTGATTCTGCGCGTCATTTCTCCGGGGGCGACCCGGTCGGGCGCGAACACCTCCCGGAGCCGCCGCTCCTGACGGATCCCCCACGGCGCTTCGAGGGCGTCCGCGACCCGGTCCCGATCCTCGACGGACAACCCGGAGGCTGGGTGCATGCGGACATGGTCGGCAGCGGCCCTGAAGAGCGGGCGGATGCCGGGCTGGAGTGTGGCCGGATCCGTGGCGCGCATCCATTCGCCGTTTCGGCGCTGGTGCCGCTTTTTCACCCGGCGCTCTGGAAACCCATTTCTTCCACGGGCTGCTAGCCGTCTCGCTCACGGGCTTCATGTGTAGCAGCCCGCAATGCACGCTGCAGCGACATGCAGGTTGCGGTTCTTGAGTGGGCGCGACTTGCTTACTCCGGTGTCGCACATTCATCGAGGAGCGCCGCAAGGTCTTCCGCCAAGACCCTCCGGTCGAACCGTCCGACAAAGTCCTCGTCAGGAATCATCGGCTTGCCGGATTCCCAGTTGTCAAACAGATCTAGGAGAACCTCTTCGATTCCGATTACATCATGCGGGTCAACTACCATTGCTGCGCCGTAGCGCGCGAGTGCATCGCGTGCAGTACCTGGAGGAACCAACGCAAGGATAGGCTTCCGGTTACCCATGTACTCGAAGAGCTTGCCAGTTGAAATCCCCTCAGCCCCTGGGCGCGATCCGATTGTCATCCAAAGAACGTCTGCCGAGCGCTGCCATGCTACCGCATCCGCGTGCGACACGTAGCCGACGTGACATACATTCCCACCGAGGTCCAAGTCGGTAATCAGGCGCTTGGACGCGTCCGGAAGAAGGCCGACAAAAACGGCCTCGACAGATCGTGCCTTCGTAGCATCACTGCCGATAACACGTGCCAGTGCCCGTAGAAAGTAATCCGGGGTCTGGGCGTCGTAGAAGACCCCCGTGTACACAAACCGCATCCTGTCGCTGCCCTTGGCATTTGCCGTACCTTGTGTCATTGAGTCGTATCCGTGCGGAATGACCGTCACGCGCGGCCCAAGTGGATTACGTTCGAGAAGTGCTTCACGTATGTGCCCATTGATCGTCACGGCATGGCGACTAGTACACAGTACGCGGCGCTCCATCCGTGCATTGAGCCGGGCATGCAACGGCGTCGGATAGACGTGGCGAGGATTGCCGACCCAGTCGTCGCGGAAGTCCACGAGAAGCGGAATGCCGTGCCGGCGGCTGAGTCGTGCTGCCACAAGATGCGCCGTATACGGCGGAGCGGACGAGAAAACGGCGTCAAACGGCGTTAAACGAACCAACGAGTTTCCCGCGCGAACAGCATACGGCAGCCATCCGACCTTGTTGTCGGGGATGAACAAACACTGACTAATCGAAGACAGGCGGCTCCGAACCTGCTCGGAAGGAAGACGAACAGTTCGCCTCCGCCCGAAAAAGCGTGTTGGATCCAAGCTGCCAGTGCGACGGATTTCGACGCCCGCGTCTCGGAGCTCTCGAAGCGGCGAAGCATCGTAAGCAAAATATCCTGCCGGCTCTACTGTGAGTACCGTCGGCTGCCACCCGAATTCAGGTAAATACTTGACAAACTTGCTCACACGGTGTACACCGCTGAATCCCATCGGCGGGAAGTAGTATGCGACGACAAGTACGTTGCGCATACGCGGCGGAGTCAAAGGACTATGAGATCTCTGGTGGTCGTGCCAAGTCGCTCGCAGCCGAACTCTCGGACCACTACCGTATCCTCGATCCGAATGCCGAACTGCCCCGGGAGGTAGATTCCGGGTTCCATTGTCACCGCCGCATTCGCTGGAACGACATCGTCCGACAGTGGCGAAAGACGGGGCCATTCGTGCACGCTAAGACCAATGCCGTGCCCAAGACCGTGTGCGAATCTGTCGCCGTAGCCTGCCACGACAAGGACCTTGCGCGCAATTGCATCTGCCTCCCGCGCCGGGATTCCGGCGACAGTGCCCCCGATCGCTCGGCGCTGAGCCTCGCGGACGGCTTCGTACGCCTGACGCACCGCGGAGCCTGGATCTCCGACAGCAATCGTGCGGGTCATGTCCGAAGCGAAGCCGTCTAAGTAACAGCCGTAATCAAGGAGCACGACGTCTCCCCTCTCGATCTTCCTTGCCGAAGCTCGCCCGTGCGGCAAAGCCGAACGCGGACCGGAGACGACGATTGGCTCGAAGGACATGCGCCGAGCACCGCACTGCGCGTGGAGGCATATGATCTCTGCAGCGATCTCGATCTCCGACATACCGGGCTTGATAAGACTCAAAACGGCTTCAAAAACCTCATCCGACACCGCCTGTGCACGCCGCAGCTTCTCAACTTCGTCCGGCAATTTCTGCGCGACGGCAACCGAAAGGAAGTCAGTGGCAGGAACCCACTGAATGGACGGGAAGCGCGTCCTCCACTTCTCCAATTCGCTGACCGTCATATGGTCTGCCTGGAACAAGACGCTGCGTACTCCTTGCAGCAGGTCAGCTTCAAGCACAACATCGTCGAACCTAGCCGACTTGGTGATCACGTCGGCGCCCTGCACCTCTCGCCTGGCCTGCTCAGTATACCTAGCGTCTGATAGGAAATACGCGGCGTTCCTTTTTTGGACAATCAGTGCACGAGACCCAGTGAAACTACAAGCCCAGCGGATAGTCGGGACAGACGACACGAAAACAGCGTCAACGTCAAAATCGCCTAACGCCAGTCGTAATTCCTGTCTCATCATTCGCCGTAATCCACGCGGCTGAACACCTCAAGCTCGTCGTCATTCTTCGCCACGACGACAAGCATGCCGCCGGGCGTTTGCACGAGCTCCAGAGCGCGCACATCACCCGGTACGAAGAAACCACTGTGGGCAACCCGTCGGAATCCCATCTCCCCGTCCCCAAGAAGGAGGATTCCTTGATTTCCCGCATCGCGTCCTTCTTCGGGCCTGTTGCCGTAGTCGTTACCCGCCATGAGAATGTCCATTCGACCATCTCCATCGAAGTCAGCAATCCGAATGGCGTTGACAGGCCCAAACTGAGCGGCCAGCGGCAACGAGATACGCCGGAACGTGCCGCCACCCACGTTCTCAAAAACGGCCGATTCGGCAGTGTAGGCGTGCATGATGAACGCTCCCGTCCGCTTCGCAGGCGGCAGTACATCCTGCATCGTTGCATCAGCGTACGAAGCGTACGTAGGAAACCGCACAGCAAACGAAGGCATCCACTTAAGTAACAAGTCTCGGGATGGAACGGGATACTCTATTCCCTGAATGAACGCACCCTGCATCGCATCAAGCACAAGATTGCCGTCAAAGTCACCCGCATACACAGTCGCAGGCTCTCCTTGAGACACTCGGATCTGGGTGTTCAGCCCACGATTGCCCGCTATGAGGTCTACGTCACCATCAGCGTCTAGATCGGCAGCCTCTACTGTGTTCCAGAAGCCGTTTGTTGGGTTGAGGCTAAGCGTGATTTCTCGGACCGAAGCTGCAGTAGTTACCGAGAAGGCGCGCACCGGCATCCACTCTCCAACCACGACCAACTCTTTCAAACCATTCCCAGTAATGTCGGCCCACTCGGCGCCGGTTACCATTCCGAGTTCTGCTATCTCTGGAGCGAATTCGTGCGTTACGTCTCGAAACCCGGACGCCGAATTTTCTAGAAGGTAGCTCCTAGGCGGCATCGGATACATCCCCGGTCGGACGCGCCCGCCCACGAACAGGTCGGTATCGCCGTCTCCGTCCCAATCATGGCCGCGGACAACTGACCCGCTTGACCGTATCTCGCTGAGTGCACTAGCCGCGTACACCAACCGTCCAAAACCTTCGTTGACGTACAGCCGGTCTTCGTAGGCAGCCGATCCTGCCTCTTCGCTACTACCTCCGCTAACGACGTAGAGATCGAGGTCGGCGTCCTCGTCAAAATCGAAAAACAGTGCGTCTACGTCTTCCCGCTCTCGGTCGGACGCAAGTGCTACTGACTGGACGGGAAGGAAGGTACCCCCGACCTGCTGTAGAAACAGTCCAGCCTCCTGACCACGGGCTCCACCTACGAACACGTCGTCGAGTCCGTCCCCATTCAGATCCCCTGTCGTGAGGGCTGGACCCTCTCGCGAGAGTATCTGTGGAAGAAGCGGCTCGCGTTCGTAATCCAAAAAAACATTCTCGCGATGCACAAATGTGAGACCCACACTCGGCGAACGCCTAAAAAGCGGAGTCCGTACCGCCTCGCCTGTGGGCGGTTCAATCATCGCATCGCTGTGACTGAGAACAATCTCGCGATTGGTTCGCACCTCACGTAAAGTTTCGCGACTACCGTCAGGCCATCGGACATGTACATCCACGCTTTCCAAAGCTCCGAGGCCGAATACAAGAATCGGCTCTACCGACGATAAGTAGCCGCGCCCAGGTATCATCTCCTGATAGAACCGCCGTCCCGCTCCTTCAATGTCCACGGCCGCTCCAATCCCCTGACGATTTCCCGGCGGCCCCTCTAAAACAATGCGAAGCCACCGCCCTGCATTCGACTCGACCGCATTGTTGCGATAGATGAAGACATCGTGGTTGATGTTGTTGACCACGATGTCCAGGTCGCCGTCTGCATCCAAGTCGGCCGTTGCAGCTCCGTTCGAATGCGACGGCTGATCCATCCTCCATTCATTCGTCCGATCCGAAAACCTCAGGCCTCCCTCGTTCCGGAACACGTAGTTCGCAATGCGCTCCGACGGCATACGCTGTACCATTTCAAGTGAAGACAACGCTTCTCCTCGAGCGCTGGCTTCGCGATAGGCGTCCACGAGCGTCATTCGTAGGAAATCCAGATTCGTATAGTCGCGCAGGTATCCGTTGGTGACGAACAAATCCTTCCAGCCGTCTAAGTCGAAGTCCACCAACAGCGCAGCCCAACTCCAATCGGTATTCGAGACCCCCGCCAGTTGGCCTATTTCAACGAATCGATCATCCTGTGTTACATGCAACATGTTGCGCATGTACTGCTCATGGAAGCCGTCCTCACGAAAGGCGCGGTAGAATGCATAATCCTCTGGGCCCTTGAGAATCTTCTGGCGGCGGTTGTCTTCGGCTAACATGTCCAGCGTCACGATGTCCGGCCTGCCGTCGTTATTGACGTCGGCGATATCAGCACCCATTGACGAGTACGACGTGTGGGTGAGCATCGTGCGAACCGACTCCATGAATGTGCCGTCTCCCTGATTCAAATAGACGTAATCGTCCTCGATATAGTCGTTCGAAACGTACAGATCAGGCCAGCCGTCGCGATCAATATCACTTACGACGGCGGCAAGACCAAAGCCCAGTGGATTGCCGATGATTCCGCTTTCTTCGCTTATATCCGTGAAACGGCCTCCGTCATTGAGGAACAGTTTGTCACCCGAAAGCGAGTCGCGCGCATTCCGCATCCAGTCAACATCAAATCTGGATAACCTGCGGATGGAGTGGTTGAGAAGGAATGCATCCAGATCTCCGTCCCGGTCGACGTCAAAAAACGCAGCGTGATTAGAGTATGCTGTGTCGTCAAGTCCGTACTCTTTTGCGCGATCGGTAAACGTGAGATCTCCGTTGTTGACAAACAGTGCGTTGCGCCGTCGGTCGGGCGAGACATTGCCCGACCGGCAGACATAGATGTCAAGCCACCCGTCGTCATTTATATCCACCATAGTGACACCGGTTGTCCACGTCGCCTCGTGTGGTAGGCCGGCGGCGGTGGTGATGTCTTCAAAAGTGAAATTACCGGTATTGAGATACAGCCGATCAGGGGCCATGTTGGCCGTAAAATACAGGTCGGGCAATCCGTCCCCGCTGACGTCGCCAGCTGCTACACCGCCACCATTGTAGAAATACTCGTACTCGAGTACGTTGAACCCGTCGCGCTCCGTCACGGTATTCTGAAACCGGATGCCTGTCCAGTCGCCGTCCAAGAGCTCGAATAGAGGTACTTCCGAAGCCGACCGGCAGCCTAGAGCTCCCAACAGGAAGCCGACCGTGACGGACAACCACAGTCTCCCGACGGTCCTACATGGAGATACGACGAAAAGTAACACGAAAGTAAGGTGTGATCGAGCTCTGCGAACGAACGGGCTACTTCGAGAAGCCTCAAGATCGTAAGGCGTGCTGCGTGTCGCGTTGCCGTCCCGTCAAGCCAGAGCATTTCGTCCCTTTCAGAAGCTACGTGGGTCAATCGCGCTAGGTAAACGCGATAGCGAATGCAATTGTCGAACCGATGTTCTCCGAACAATACGTCTTGCCGGCAACGAACACGCATCCATAACCGAGACATCGGCGCTGAGCAGAAGGGAATTACGCCGAAGTGCACAGAATTTGTCCAGGCCTCCAATCAATGGAAGAGAGCAAATAAGCAGGTGACGGCGTGGCTGATTGTTACCGTATCGCAGCGACATGTTTCGGACTGCCTCAAGCGGAATCAACGGTCAGTCGAAGCCCGTTCGATCGATGTAGAAGACAAGTTTGGGCGTGGCTCAACCCCCAAACGTGATCCGAAGCCATGTGAGAGTTCTCCGCCCGGCGAAAAATAAGGATGTTCGTCCATGCGAATCGCGTACTTACTCGCCGCTCCGCTTCTCATAGCACCGCAGCTGGCTGCCCAAGACGCCGCGGAGTCGGTACCGCTAACCATAGCAAGCGTGCATGACTTCATTGATCATGTCTATTCGACGCCGAAGCCTGCTCTGCGCGAAGAAGCCACACACCAGTACCTGTGGATGATCGGGCGGATTGACTATCCACTGACGGACGATGAACGGGCCCTTATTACACGCCACATTCGGTACCTATCACTCATCATGCCGAAATCAGAGAGGGCACGCATGGGTGTTGACATGATACTCGCGGACATGCCGGCACCTCCCGGCACAGGAGAAACACTGATCAGGTGGTGGCATAGACAAGACCCACTGCCGGCCACAGTCCACAATGAGCGACTCGAAGAACACCTCGCACGCGTGGACTTTGCCCTGCGAACGTACACACATGCGGACGACGTTCGGGGCTTCGACGACAGGGGAGAAATCGGAGTGCGACTCGGCGCTCCGACACGGAGGCGCGAGGTTCGACTTCTCACGCCGTCACTAGCGACACACCCCCACATGTCGCGTCTGCCACACAACGAATTCTGGGTCTACCGTGGCCTCGGCGACGCTGCTCATTTTCTCTTCGTCAAAGCCTCAGGCGCGAAACCGTACAAGCTTGCATCTGCCCCCGACCTGATCCCGAATCAGTTGCTCACCGGCAGACGCAAGACGCGTCTGCTGATTACGGTAATGGAAGAGATATTTGGACAGCTCGCGCTCGAACATCCGCACTACGGCGTGGCGTATGACGACGTATCAGCCTACGTCACATTACCACCAAGAGGGGCTCAGCCGCCGCACATTTTTGCGCGTGCCGTTCTGGATGCATCCAGAACAGACGACGCTCGCCATGCGCGGATACGCTCTCGCGAGGTTCCAACCTTCCATTCAAATGTGCTAGGTAACTCCGAACCACTCAACGTCGGCGCAAGAGTGGCGCGCTTTTTGGAGCATAACGGCCGCACACGCCTAGAAGTGTATTGGGGCCTAGCGGCAGAATCACTTGAATTGCACCGCCGACACATCAATCGACTGCGAAAATCCGGCCATGCACCGTCCGACGATTACATGCTGTCCGCGTACATCGCACACAAAGACTCCGAGTACAGCACGGTATACGTAGAAGGAGAAGAGTTCCTGACTCCGACCAAGAGCAAGGATCCACCAGCGGTTCGTACCATCTCAAGCAGCGTTGAACCCGGCACGGCACATTTTGCCATGCAATTCGAGCAGCGCTGGACACAAACAGACTCAACGGGCACATTCCATCCCGGAAAGCTGCTCAGAATCAGCACAATGGCCGTTGATTCCGTTCAGGCATTCCGCACCGATGGAGCCAACCTAGAAATGAGTGACATCAAGCCGCTCTATCCCGGCGACACGCCGTATCCGTTTAAGGAAATTGACGGCAACATCCCGCTTAAACTGTATTTCGAAGTGTATCACCTAGCCTTCGACAGCGACCTTCAAACGCGATACCACATCGAGACGAACGTGGTGTCCTTGAGCCGCAATGAAAAACGAATCGGCACTGGGTCAAGCTATGAATCAGACACGCGCATGATTCACCAGACAATCGAGCTTGATCTCAGCGAGTGGGACTCTCAGGGCCCCATACTCGTAACGGTGCGTGCGACGGACGAAGTCTCGGGATCCTCTGTCGAACGAAGCGCGGAATTCTTTTTCGAGCGATGACCCAGCCTCGAACGGCCGCAAACACGGATGCCGCGGCGGCGTATGTTTGCGTCATTTCCTATCAAAAGCAGAGAATATGGCCAAGTACACGGTATTGGTGGTCGGATGCGGCCACATGGGCACCTCTCACGCGCGTGCCTACCACAAGATGGATGCATTTAACATCGTCGGACTCGTAAGCAGATCCCCCGCTTCCCGAAATCACCTGTCCGAAGAACTGGGCGGCTATCCCACGTTTTCGAACTTCGAGCAGGCACTGGATATAGCGAAACCGGATATTGTGTCTATCAACACGTATCCGGACACGCATGCCGAGTACGCGATTCGTAGCCTGAACGCTGGCGCCCACGTATTCATCGAAAAGCCGCTTGCAACAACTGTAGACGAGGCGAGGCGGATCGTCGGCCTCGCCAGGCACTTGGAGAAGAAACTTGTCGTGGGCTACATCCTTCGGGTGCATCCGTCATGGACGAAATTCATTGAGGTGGCGCGCACCCTCGGCAAACCGCTTGTCATGCGCATGAATCTCAATCAGCAAAGCAGCGGCGCTCAGTGGGGAACCCACAAGCAGCTCATGCGATCCATGTCACCGATAGTCGATTGTGGCGTTCACTACGTGGACGTGATGTGCCAGATGACCCGGGCAAACCCGGAAAGAGTAAGCGCAATCGGTGCGCGGCTTACGGACGAAATCGCCAGCGATCAGTACAACTACGGCAACCTTCACGTCACATTCGACGACGGCTCTATAGGCTGGTACGAGTGCGGATGGGGGCCCATGATGAGCGAAACGGCATCCTTCGTTAAGGACGTCGTAGGCCCACACGGCAGTGTCAGCATCGTAGACGAGACAAAGGAATCCTCCGACGACATCGAATCGCACACGCAGACGGGCGGTTTACGTCTTCATCGGGGCAAGCGGGACGAAACCGGCAGCTTTGCCAAGCCTGACGAGCTCATCGACACCTCCGATGAACCGTCGCACGATGAACTGTGCGCCCTTGAGCAGGAATTCTTGCTACGGGCAATTGAAGACGACCTCGACCTTACGGACCACCTGAGCGATGCCGTGAACAGCCTTCGCGTAGTCTTGGCTGCAGACCAATCCGTACGCGAAGGCCGCACGATCGACCTCAGAGGCTACGCCTAAGTTAGTGCTTGGCCGAAAACCCCTTGTTTTTCGGATTCTGGTAGGAAACTACAGGCGGTTTTGCCTTCGTTAGCAGTCAGTTTCGGGTGTATTGTGCCCGGATACCGTCGCGTTTGTCGAATACAAGCGAGTTTGTGGCTCGAAACGGGTTGATTCCGTTGCAACAGTGCGTGCCTGTCCCTTGCGCCCTGTCCGGGACCA
>JAAXGO010000485.1 GCA_012267425.1 Rhodothermales bacterium | reverse complement strand
CCGCAGCTTGCCGAACTTGCCCAGGGTACGGACGTGGCCGGCGAATTCGTTGCGCCCCGTATTCCTGCCGATGATCACGTCCTCATGACGCAACCCCAGCTTGAGGTTCAGTACGTCGAGCACGCCGCGCACTATCCCTTCCGCGACCTCGTCCTCGCACAGAATGGAAAGCTGTGCCCGCGATTGCCCATACAGTGCCTTCTGAAAGATGTCGCGATACAGGGGGACGCGCTGCACCTGTCCGGTCGTCTCATCACGGTCAAGGAAGATGCGAGCCTCAGGGGGCACGCTGTCGAGTACGACCGGGCTGTGGGAGGCGACGATGATCTGCAGGTTCTGTCGCAGCGCGCTACGCTGCAACTCGAGCATGGCCTGTTGCTGCGTATAGGGATGCAGCCCGGTGTCCACCTCATCGATCAGAACCAGCGCGTTGTCCAGGAGCGAAATGTCCTTCGAGATCCGCAAGATGCTGCGTTCTCCCGATGACATGTGGAACTCGGAATAGCTCGTGTGCTCAGCGTCGTCCAACTCGGCGAACAACAGATCCCGCGTCGGTCGGTCCCTGATCACGGCCAACTTGCGGTAACGCCACGGCAGGATGCGGTGGGCGAAGATCAACAACTCCGGGCTGACGGTAGCGGACTGGATCGGCTCTCTGCCGAGCTGCAGGATACTGCGTACCTCTGAGGGACTGGTGAGATTGGCGAGCGTTCGCAAGTACACGGCGCGCTGCGGCTGCTCGTTGCTCCCCGTGCGGCCCAGAAAGATCCGATTCCAATATCTGGTCCGCCTCCACGTCATGGAGAGACGATCGCCTTCGTGCAGATAATGAAACTCGAGCTCCGACCGTTTCGTGGTATCCGACCACGTATCATGCTGCCGATCGGTGAAGTCGGGAAACAGGCTGCCGGGTACGAGATCCCTGGGTCCACTTCCGGGTGCCGCGTACGCACACGCACAGGCGAACAGCACCGTGGACTTACCGCAGGCGTTCGGGCCGGCCAATACCGAGACGGGATACTCGAAAGGGAC
>JAAXGO010000046.1 GCA_012267425.1 Rhodothermales bacterium | reverse complement strand
TGGTCCCGGACAGGGCGCAAGGGACAGGCACGCACTGTTGCAACGGAATCAACCCGTTTCGAGCCGCAAACTCGCTTGTATTCGACAAACGCGACGGTACCCGGGCACAATACACCCGAAACTGACTGCTAACGAAGGCAAAACCGCCTGTAATTTCCTACCAGAATCCGAAAAACAAGGGGTTTTCGGCCAGGCACTAGATAATTCTCTAAAGAAAGCATCTGGATTTGGAAGAAACAAAGCCGACCCTGCGTAGGAGACCCGCCGATTGTTCCGATCTCGCAAATCGCTGAAGCGAATTCAGTCTTGGGATGTCTGTGTGGAGGTGGAACGCCATGCAACGATTACCACAGACTGTGCGTAGCAGACAACCCTCAGATTTCAAGCGGAACACCCGCGGTAGGCAGAACGATTTCCACGTTGTTATGGCGTGATCGAATGTTCTTCGCCATCCACTGCCGGGCCTCCGTTTCGCCGTGTATGAGGACAACTTTCTTAGGTGCGAGCCTGGAAACCAAGTCAACGAGATCGCGGCGGTGGCTGTGGCCGCTGAACCGAAATCGTTCTACATCACACTTCAGCGGTTGAGGACCCACATGCCGGTCAAGCAAGATGCCGTCCTCGCCGTTTTCTACGGCTTCCAGGAGTCGCCCCGCAGGGGAATCCTCCTTGGCGAAGCCGACCAGGAAGATAGCGTGCGTGTCGCTTTCGACGATCTGCTGCGCCATCCAGTTTGAAAGCGTGTGCTCAAACATCATTCCGCTCGTTACCACGTGAATTCCCGGCTTGCCAAGCGCCTGACGTTTGGCGGCGGTCCCCTTCGGCACACGCAGCTGATCGACGCCGTAAACCTCAAAGTCCGCACTGAGGCGGGGCGTCGTATGCCGGGTGTCGTCATAAATCTTCGAGATCTCGCGCATGCCGCCTGCCGTGTAGACCGGCACCGAGGGATCTATGTGGCCCTGCCGCTTGAAGCGATCCAGGAGTGCTAGAATTTCCTGCGCGCGCCCTAACATGAAGACCGGGACGAGCACAGTGCCGCCCCGGGCAAGTACCTCCTTGAGCTTGTTGCAAAATCTTCGCTCCTCGGCACGCCGTGTCGACAACTCCGCATCCGGGTCTGCACCCAGAGTCGTCTCCAGTACGAGGATGTCAACAGGACCTTCCGGATATTCTCCGCCCGGGATGATGGTCTGAGGGCGAAGATTCGTGTCGCTCGTATAGAAGAGCTGCCGCTTGTGGCCGTCTTCGTCGAAGGTGAGGTGCACACCCGCAGAGCCCAGAATGTGCCCGGACCAATAGAATCTGGCAATCAGAGGGTGTTCGTTGGTAGAAACGTTGAATACCTTGCCGTAGTCATGGGATGTAAAAAGGTAACGGGCAAACTCTACGTCCTTTTCGCTAAACAGTGGCGGCTGCAATGACGAGCCCTCACGGTACTTGCGCCGCTGCAAGCGCGCTGAAGCTCGCAAGACGAAATCGGCAAGATCGTGCGTTGCCGGCGTGAGATGGATGCTCACGTGTGGGTAGTTGTCCACGATATCGAGGAGTGCACCGATATGGTCCTGGTGCGCATGCGTTATGAACGCGTGATCCACCTCGCCGTCCCACACGCCGGCAATGGACTTGATGTCCGGAAGGCTCTTCCTACCCTCGAGGTTCGGATCTGCCCCCGTGTCCAGGAGGATGCCTGTTTCGCCGATGCCGAGAAAATGACAGCTAGCAGCTATCTCTTCCGTGCTGCCCAGTGTCAAGAACAGCATGCGCAGGGGGCTTCAGTGTTGCTGGCCCCAAGTAACTCAACGTTACGGGACGCAAATCGTCCAGACAAAAAGCCGTCTGTGCTCATCCGGTTTGATACACTTCCCAGTCGGCCAAGAATCGCCTAAGGCCGGTGTCCGTAAGCGGATGCATGATGAGTTTCTTGATGACGCCCAATGGCATCGTGGCGACGTGCGCCCCCATCATTGCCGCTTCCACGACGTGCATAGGATGGCGAATCGAAGCCGCTAGTACCTCAGTGTCGAGATCGTAATTACCGTAGATCGTGACGATCTCTTCCAAAAGCTTCATTCCATCGGAACTGATGTCATCCACACGCCCGAGAAACGGACTGATGTAGGCGGCCCCGGCCTTTGCGGCAATGAGTGCCTGCGTCGGCGAAAAGCACAGCGTGCAGTTGACTCGGATTCCCTCCTCTTTGAGTGCCTTGATGGCCTTTATGCCGTCCAGAATGAGGGGCACTTTCACCACGACGTTTGGTGCTATCGGTGCGAGGGAACGGGCTTCACTCATGATCCCGTCAAAGTCCACGGCCGTCACTTCGGCGGAGACGTCTCCCTGAACCAACTCAGCAATGCGACCGATATGGTCGTGGAAGTCCAGTTTGACGCCCGCTTTTTCGGACGCCTTCTTCATCAGTGACGGGTTTGTCGTCACGCCGTCCAGGACACCCATGTCGTTGGCTTCCCGTATCTCATCCAGGTTGGCAGTATCGACGAAGAATTTCATGGATCGAAGGAGCTTGATTCGGTGCAATCGGAGAAATGTACAGTAACCGGATGCAAAACGTTGCACACCGCTACGGATCCGTAACCTTGAGTATGATCATGGTGCGATCGTCACTCAGTATGTCCAGCGGTCCGGTGAACGCCTCCACGTCGGCCTGAATCAGATCGACAATCTTCTGGGCGGTTTCGTCCTGATGCGTACAGACTTCGGCCAGGAGTCGGGCGTCGGTGTATTCCTCCCCCGAAGGGTCCATCGCCTCGGTAACGCCATCAGTGAAGAAGACGACGTAGTCTCCTATTTCGAGCTGGATGCTGCCTCGGTCGTAGTCGATCATCGACAGCACACCGAGGAGGAGTCCGCCAGTGTCTAGACGCTCGACGCCGCCGCGCCGGCGGATGACCATAGGCGGCTCGTGACCAGCGTTAACGAAATCCAGACGACGTGTCTTCACGTAGTAGATGGCCGCGAACGCCGTAATGAACTTGTCCGGCGCTGTATTCTGGCAGATGACCCTGTTGATATGGCCCATGACGTGTTCCAGTGTAATGGGCATCGGCATCATCGTGTGCATGCATGCCTGGATGCTGGACATTAGAAGTGCTGCTGGCACGCCTTTCCCGGTCACATCGGCAATGATTGCCAGGAGGCGATCCTCGGGTAGAGGGACGACGTCGAAATAATCACCGCCCACCTCGCGGCTCGAAAGGGCCAGGGCGCCTATCTCAAGCCCCGACACGGACGGAAGTGCGCTCGGAAGCAGGCGCTTCTGGATCTCTCGCGCCATCCGCATTTCCTCTTCTAAGCGTTGTTTCTCCATCCGCTCTTCGATGAGCTCCACGTTGCGGATTGAGACGACGGCGAGAGTGCCGAGCGACGTGAGAAATTCGATGTCCTCCGGAACGTACGGCTGCCCGGTCATCTTCGGCCCCAGACACAACACGCCGGCGGTTTTGCCCTGATGCTTGAGTGGGAGGGCGATCATGAGTCCGCACCGTTGCATCGGTTTCCAGTGTACGCCTGTCTCTTCGCCGATCAGCACCAGATGCTGGACACGTTCGGCAAAACCCGGATCGAAAATCTTTTCGGGAATACCCTGTATCGACACGATGTCGAACGGATCATCTCCCTCGGCGGGCACGGTCTGTCGGAGGAAAAAGGCGTGCTTGCCCACCAGCATTTGGCCCATTAGGGCATACGTGAACGTCTTTACGAGCCGATTCCTTTCGACTCCGAAGTTGAACTCCTGTGACAGATCGAAAAGCGTGTTGAGCTGCTGCACCTTCTGGCCAAGATCACGGTTCGCCTGCCTGAGTTCCTCGACCACAATCGAATTGTGGATCGCCGTTGCAGACATGTTGACGAGCGACTGCACGAATTTGAGTTCGTCTTTGGCAAACGGCTGCCCAGTAGCCTTCGCGCCGACACCGATAAGGCCGATACTCCGCTCGGCGTACCGTACAGGAAGCAGCAGACTGAAACGAAGGCCTGCAAGTGGTTCCGGGACGTCTACGCCGTGCACGAGACCGTCGGGAATGTCCTTGAGACGGACGTGCTGGCCCGTGCGGAGGGCAGTAACGCCCCGTGCGGCCGCAACCCGAAATCCACCTTCGACCGGCTCGTTGAGAAGCGCAAGCCCACGAGTGACCAAGAGCTTACTCATCGCCGTGAGCAAGAGATTGTCGAGGACGAATTCCAGATCGAGCGACCCGCTCAGGAGACGACTGGTTTCGTAGAGAGCCTGCAGGTCGAACCGATCCGCACGTTGAGTTGAACGCGACATGGTGGCCTACGTCAGGCTGTCTGGTGCGCCGTCCAAGTGGACTACCTCGGCCTTGACGGCCTGTCCATACTCGAGATACAGCCGGACACACGTCTTCGTCAGATGGAGACCCTGTCTCCCGGCAGCACCGGGGTTTACGAAGAGCATGCCGCCGAGAGAGTGTACTCGCTCGATCTGTAGAATGTGACTGTGGCCGCAGATGAATATGTCAGGTGGCTCGGCGGTCAGAATCCGGCACATGCCCCGCTGCCAGCGACCAGGCCGGCCTGCAATATGCGTCATGCGAATTGTCAGTCCCCCGCATTCAAGGTGTTGGTGCTTGTTGGTGCGTGCACGGACGACCGGGCCGTCCACGTTGCCCCAGACGGCAGCCACTGGTGAAAGACGACCGAGCCGCTCGAGGATCTCTTTACGTCCGATGTCGCCCGCGTGGAGGATCAGGTCCACGTCGGCAAAAACCTCGTCCAGATCGGGATGATAGTATCCGTGCGTGTCAGCAAGGACGCCTAGCAGCATGACTCTAACGAACCGTCAGCTGCAGTCCGACATGGAAACGAGCACGCTGCCATGAGTCGGCCGCATTGTCGGGCACCCACTGCGTAAGTGGAGCGGCGACAAACGGAGAGACAAGAAACCAAGGGCGGCTGTATTCGACACCCAGACGGGTCCAGAAGGCGCCGCCACGAGCCGAAACGCGTTCGGCACCGCCGTTGGAGAATTCGACGCTACTGTCGATGTTGCCACCCCGGCCTGAAATGATCACGGTTTCGATGAGATCATAGGTACCGGCTTCGATCAATAGATTGAGGAAAAAACTGCTGCCGGCAGGATCAAGTAGGAGGTGGTAACTCATCATGCCGTGGATTTCCGTGCCAATGGCACGCATGCCCGACAATTGAGCCCGATCTTGGGCAGAGAAAGTGACGCTCTGCGTATTCTTTACTACAGGCGCCAACGTCAACGAGCCCACGTTGACGCGCCGGAGTCCTACGGAGAAATCGCTCATGAGGATCGGCGACAGCGGCTCTGTATACAAGAATGCGAGATCAACCTGCGGAAACCCCACCCGCCCGTCAGACGACGGGTCGACCGCCAGACGAATCGCATAATCGGCGTTTACCTCTTCGATGTAGCGATAGTATTTGAAGACGAGCCACTTCAGCGAAACAGTGCGAGTGGCGGATGTGCCAACCGCATCCACGATGGCGCCAAGGTCTAGCCAGCGAGTCAATTCGGAATCGAAGCGCATCCGAAAGTTGAGCCCGTTCGACCACGGTAAGCCCTGCTGCTTCAGCGTTCCCGACGGACGTGAAGAAATTTCTCCCGTAACGGCGTACCGGTCGAAAAAAGTACGGCGGGCACTCTCATTCCAGTAAAAGGGATCGCTCAGCTGCAATGGGCGCTGCGAAATAGCGTCCGCGGGAGAAAGCGACGCAGCTAGTCCGAAAGCGACAAATCCAACCGTTAGACGCTTATAGCGCATAGCCTACATGGTAAGCACGTCTCCTGGTGACAGGATTCGCGCAGCAAAGCCTGCCTCATCCATTAATGCTTTCCACTTACCGATATCTGCCGTGATGGCCGGGAAGGTGTTGTAGTGCACCGGAACGACAAGTGCCGGACGCAGCATGCGGGCTGCCCGAATGGAATCTTCGGGTCCCATCGTGAAGCAGTCTCCTATGGGAAGCAGTGCCACGTCAATGGCATGGTCCTCGCCGATCCATGCCATTTCGGCAAATGGGCAGGTATCGCCTGCAGCATAGACACACCTGTTGGCGACCTCAAGCAAGTATCCGTTCGGATTGCCGCCGTAGGTGCCGTCGGGGAATGACGACGAATGGCAGGCGTACGTCTGTTTCAGGCGCCCCCACTCGAAATTGGACGCGCCGCCCGTGTTCATGGGATGGACGTGGTCGTGCCCGTTGGCCTGCACGTAGTTGGTAATTTCGATATTCGCCACGACGAGCGCGCCACTTCGCCGTGCGATGTCCATCGTATCACCCCAGTGGTCACCGTGCGCGTGCGTCAGTACAATGACGTCCGGGCTAAGCTCGTCTGCGGTGACGACATCCGCTGTATGGGGATTGCCGGAAATGAATGGATCGAAAAGGATCTTCGCCCTGCCAGTGTCAATCTGAAACGCCGCATGGCCGTAATATGTGAGTTGCATGTACTGATACGCTTACTGGTTGACAAATCGCCGAGTAGGCATACTGCGTCGTGCGGGTGTGCGTTACATTATTTCGCTAAAACGATTTTTCTCGTTTTGAGTGCCCCGCTTGTACCCTGCAGGCGCACAAAATACGTACCGGACGGAAAGTCGCTGCCGTCAAAGTCCACGGTGAATGTGCCCACCTGGCGTTCGGTGTCCACGAGATCGGCCACCATTTGTCCCGACAGATCCCACACGGAAAGGCGTACGTGCTGTGGCTCCCGAACGGTATATGAAATGGTCGTGGTCGGATTGAATGGGTTGGGGAAATTGCCGTCCAGTATAATCTCATCAGATTTTTCTTCGTCTTCGCCGAGTCCGAGCTTGATCGTACCCGACATACGTTCCTCTCCAGTCGCGAAGAGCTGGCGTAACCTGTAAAACACGACGTCTTCTTGCGAAAAGCGATCGGTAAAGGTGAATGTATTGCCTTCGGATTCGGGACTGCGTAGCTCGCCTATCAGCTCGAAGTCCACACCGTTTGTCGACCGTTCTATCACAAACCCAGCCGTACGCGAATCGTCCACCTCCCACGTCAACCGTATGCCATCGACGCTGGCGGAGCCCGTAAAATTCTGAGGTGCCCCGTAGAAGACGAGATCTGAGTCGACAAGAGTCGCTCGTCCCGAGCCGCGAGCAACGAACACGGTGCTCGCGGCTTCTTCGAACCCGAGAACGAAAGGTCCGCCCCGCTCAGTGGCCATCGTCTGCCGCATGGCAGTTCGGATTTCGTCAGCGGCCCGGGTTTCAGGCCAGATGCGCACTTCGTCGATCGACCCCACGAATCTGCCCTCATAGGCGGTCGATGCCTCATCGCTTTGCAGGCGATGGCCGATTGCCAGGTTGCGATGATCCACATGCACGTCTTCGGCCGGGCTGTATAAGGAATCAACCACGAAGCCGTCTATGTAGAGGTACGACCAAAGAGCTTCAGGATCGTGCGTAACCGCTACGTGGTGCCATGCACCGTCCGCTACAGGCACTTCGGAAGACATCGAAACGTGCCGTTCGCCGTGGCTGCGGTAATACCTTAAGCGTCCGGCCAGGTCTATCGTGAGTTCCAGCGGATAATGGACGGTGTTGTTGCCATCCCAGGTGGAGGCTACGACGGTGCCAAGCATTACGGTCTTGAGCCAGAGCTCCAGTGTAAAAGGCATGGCGCTTCTAAGTTGCGGAAGGCCATCGAAGCGCAAGATGAGCGGAGCGTCCTCCGCAGTTCGTTCCAGGACACGATTCGAGCGATCATTGGGCAGATCGACGTGCCGGACTCGGCGTGTAATTCGATACCTTTCGAGTGGACGTCGCAGTATCGAACCTTCGCTAATCGAACGCCAAAAAGGCACAACCGACCACGCTGTCCTAATGGGTACGGAGCCAGTTTTAACGTGAAGTACTATGTCGTGCTTGCCGCGCAGTTTGGACGCGACCGCAAACCGATTCGTACCGTCTTTCAGTTTTCTGGTCCTGAGAGGAATCTGCACGTATCCGTGCCGCAGTGCGGTCACACCCAGCAGTACCCATCCGACAGGGAGGTCGACCAGGAATCCATCTACGCGAACTTCACCGTTCCACTGCAAAAAGAGATTTGCCTCGCGCTCCAGGCGGACGTCGCGCGGAGCCCAAACGTCGTCGAATTGGGCAGAAGCCTGCTGCACAAATGCACATGCCGAGACGGCCACCAACAATCCGAATTGCAACGCACACCTACGCAAGAACATGGGGTGAGGGCGACGTTCATATAGGGGCGAAAAGACAGAATACGGAGAAGTGGACAGAAAGCCAAACGTGAACCTCGGCCTGGGGCCGGGGTAGGACCAAAGCACATTCTAACGCAATGCACCACCATGCCGGAAAACGCTATCGAACCCCACGTTTTCGTGATCTTCGGAGCGACCGGCGACCTGACTCACCGCAAGCTGCTGCCTGCTCTCTTTCGCACAGCGGGCCATGCACCGTGTTATGTGGTTGGCACGTCGGGCAGTGACTGGACTAACGAGAGGTTCCGCGAAGGAGCGAGCGAGTGGCTTGTCCGGAGCGGCGTCGATGTGGAAGGAGCGCGCGCATGGGCTGACGAGAAACTGTTTTATGCGAGTCTCGGACCCGAACGACGTGACTTCTCGGCGCTTATCAGCCTCATTGCGACGCTCGAAAGGGAATACTCGCTTCCCGGCAACCGTGTCTTCTACTTGTCCGTACCTCCGAGAGGCTATCCCTTTCTCATTGAACAGCTGGGGTGCTGTGGTCTAAGCGATCGGAACGGCTTTACGAGGCTCGTCATCGAAAAACCGTTTGGGCGCGATTTGGAGTCTGCCCGCGCACTCAACGAATTCGTGCATCGGTATTACCGGGAAGACCAGGTGTATCGTATCGATCATTATCTGGGCAAGGAGACAGTACAGAATCTTCTCGCCTTCCGGTTCGCGAACATCCTTTTCGAAAGCGTCTGGAACAGGGATCGCATTGACAGTATCGAGATTACCGTGGCTGAGGACTTGGGCCTCGAGGGGCGTGCTGGATACTACGACCGCGCGGGCGCGCTCCGCGACATGGTGCAGAACCATTTGACGCAGTTGCTCACACTCGTAGCAATGGAGGTGCCCTCGGGATTTAACGCCAAGGCTATCCGCCAGGAAAAAATCAAGGTGCTTCGGTCATTGTTGCCGCTCGATCCCGATAGGGATGCTGTGTTCGGGCAGTACGTCGGAGGCACTTCGGGCGAGAAGGGATACTTGGAGGAAAAGGGCGTGCAAAGAGCGTCACGCACGGAGACGTTTGTTGCGGTCCGATTGCGCGTAGAAAACTGGCGCTGGCAGGGTGTACCCTTCATCCTACGGACAGGTAAGCGGCTCGCAAAGCGGATGACGCGGATAGCTGTTCGGTATCACTGTGCGCCTGTGGCGCTGTTCGAGCAGCAGGGATCCACATGCGGCGTATGCCCCAACATGATTCTGATCACGTTGCAGCCGAACGAGGGCTTCGACCTTCGCTTCGATGTGAAGACCCCGGGCGCGGACTTCAATCTCGAGACGCAGCAGCTGAGCTTTCGCTACCACGAGACCTTCGGACGACTTCCAGAAGCGTACGAAACACTTCTTCTTGATGTCATGATGGGTGATCAGACCCTGTTCGTCCACGCTGACGAAGTCGAGGCGTCGTGGGCGGTGTACACTCCACTGCTGAATCGGTCACACCGTGTGTATCCGTACACGGCCGGAAGTTGGGGTCCGCCAGAGGCGGCACGCCTCAGCGCACAGACCTGACTATTCCCAGCTCGCTGCGTTGAGCAGCGTCACGTCGGGAGTCTCCGAGCCGATCCGGTCGTCCGAGTCGGGGTCGGTAAGCAGATAGATGTGTACCCGACCCGTGTCGTTCAGGGCGTATTCGAATCGGTTGCCGGTCCGGGGCGAATACAAGAGAGAATCCAGATTGATGCCGACGCTTTCGAACACACTGTCCGGATTTGACATGATCACCGAATCCTGTCTAACCCAGATCATCAGCGAATCGAGCGTACTCGGAAACAGATCCAATTCCCGTTCATGCCGCACGAGAGCAGTCCGTACATGGTCCATCCGGTTCCGTGTCGTCTGTGTGACCGCCCGTTCCCGCTCGACGGCTTTCCACGGCCCCGTTATCGAGATGTACAGCCAATAGCACAATGCCAAGATGACGATTCCCAGAAGGACCTGAACGCTGACTTTGACCATTTGACTGTCCATAGACTCGCACGACGGAATTGGTGAAAGTGTGTTGCGCCGTGTCAGGAAACCGGCACATTGCACGAATGTAAGTGTTATTTCAGCCGAAATGCAAACGACTGCCGCCTCCCGGCACAGTACCGGAATCGGAAGAGTGCTGTCATTCCAGTGCTTGCTTTAAGGACTCCCGTGAGGCCCAAATGACTCTTATTCCGCAACTTCTCATTAACGTTGACCACGTTGCGACTCTGCGAAATGCCAGGCAGGAGTGTTTTCCGGATCCGGTAGCGGCTGCCGTATTGTGCGAAATGGCTGGGGCACATGGCATCGTCTTTCACCTGCGCGAGGATCGCCGCCATATCAACGAGCGGGACGTGAGGCTGTTGCGCGAAACTGTGCGTGGGAAGCTGGACTTCGAGCTCTCCACGAATGAGGAGGTCGTCGACATCTGCTGCAGGACGCAGCCCCACCTCGCGACATTGGTACCTGAGCGGCGCGAAGAGGTGACCACGGAAGGTGGCATTGATGTCGTTCAGCACCGGGACCTCTTGCAGCGTACGGTCGACACGCTACATACTGCCGGAGTTACCGAAGTTGCCACGTTTGTCGATCCTGATCACGCGCAGATTGACGCGTCGCTGGCCATTGGTGCCGACGCCATCGAGTTGCATACCGGAGACTTCGCCGTCGCCGCGACTGGCAGCGAGCAACTTGAACGCGCCCGGCAGCTGGCTACGGCGGCGGCGCATGCACACGCTGTGGGACTCAAAGTGCATGCCGGACACGGTCTTGACTATTTGAACTACGGGCTCTTCAGATCCGTTGTCAAGCACGTTAGCGAAGTGTCCATCGGATTTGCCGTCATCGCGCGCGCTGTTCTGGTCGGTCTGGACGTTGCGGTCCGGGACATGTTGCGACTTGTCAAGGGCGGCTAAGGGTCCGAGATATGGCCAATCCGGCACGACCCGACGGCTTTCGGAGCGGCTACGTCGCCATAGTGGGTAAGCCCAACGTGGGCAAAAGCACGTTACTCAACCGCCTGCTGGGCCGGAAGTTGTCGATTGTCACGCGCAAAGCGCAGACCACACGCCATCGAATTCTGGGCCTTCTAACGGACGACGAGACACAGATCGTCTTCCTGGATACGCCGGGAGTCATCGAGCCCCGTTACAGGCTGCATGCGGCAATGATGCGGGCCGTGGCCGTCGCTGTTTCGGACGCCGACATTGTGCTTTTCCTGGCAGACGCGCGCGACAGCGTACCGGATGCCCTCAGTCTAAGGAAGGCGACGGTAAAACCTACGATCCTGGTGCTCAACAAGATGGATCTCATTCGGCGGGAGGACGCGCTTCCGCTGGCCGAACGATACCTGGCAGAGCAAGCGTTCGAGGCTGTCGTTCCGATTTCGGCGCACACGGGGTACAACCTAGAGGTGCTCATGGATGAAATTCGAAGGCTTCTGCCAGAAGGGCCTGCATACTACAGTGCCGACACAATCAGCGAGCACCCGGAACGGTTCTTCGTCTCCGAGATCATCCGCGAAAAAGTCTTCCGAAATTTTCGGCAGGAGGTTCCATATTCGGCCTGCGTCAACATCACCACCTATCGGGAAAGTAACTCGGGCAAAGACTACATCGAGGCAGACGTCGTCGTCGAGCGTGAATCACAGAAGGCCATTTTGATCGGGAAGAAAGGGTACACTCTCAAGTGCGTCGGTATCGACGCGAGAAAGGACATAGAAGAATTCACGGGACGTCCAGTGTATCTCAAGCTCTTCGTGAAAGTGCGCGCGGACTGGCGAAATCGAACCACGTTCCTGCGCTCGTACGGGTATCTAGGCTGACCGCATCAGCCTGCGAGCCTGATGCCAACTCCGTGTTCGACTACGTGGTGGAGCGGGGCGGGAACGTTTGCTTTCGGTATCCACCGTAGTCGAAATGCGCGCCTACGTGGACAACTCTTCCGAAGCGCGGAAAAGAATACCCCGTGTTCGTGCGGCTTGACCGAACGCATTGTACGGAGCTCAGAATCCAATCGCTGTAGATCGCATAAAGGGCGGACGAAAGCGTCCAACCAGGCTGTCTCCGGGAGGTCCGGCGCAGGTGCCGGCAAAGGCAGCTGTTCGAAATCTGTTAAAGCGGCCAAATCGGAGCCGTTCCAGGTTGCCTCGCGTCCGAAGTGTTGCATGAGGGCCCGGTGAAGCATCACAGTACCCTGCAGCTTGCCGTCAAACGAGTGACCGGCAACGTGAGGCGACACAACATCAGCTAGCTCCAGAAGCGCCCCATTGGGGTCAGGCTCGGTTGCCCAAACATCGAGTATCGCGGCTCCTACTTGTCCGGCGCGAAGTGCGCCGACGAGAGCGTCTTCGTCGATGACTCTGCCGCGTGACGTATTAACGACCCACGCGCCTGGCTGTAGTTGGCTAAGCTCGGCCTTCCCGATGAGATTACTCGTGGGAAACGCACCGGTACCCGTCAGCGGCACGTGTAGCGAAACGATATCCGCCTCGGCCAAGAGTCTGCCGAGAGAAACAAAGTCGCCGCTACCACGCTTGGCAAGGGGCGGATCGTTTTTGAGAATGCGCACGCCGAAAGCACCCAACCTTTTGGAGAGCCGCCGTCCAACGTTTCCGCATCCGACGATTCCGACGGTCTTGCCGCGGAGCTCTACAGAGCGGTGTGCACTAACTCGCAGTAGCGCGGCGAGGACCCACTCCACCACGGACTCGGCATTCGAGCCGGGGGCATGCATGAAGGCGATGCCGCGCCGGGCAAGTGACGGCAGATCCACGTGATCGGTCCCAGTGGTTGCCGAACCGACGCAGCACAGGCGGCTGCCGTCAACAAGTCCGTCGTCGACACGCGTGACGCTGCGTACCAACAGAACGTCGGCATTCCTGATGGACTGCCGCTCGATATGCTCGCCGGAAAGTAATCGGACTGATCCCAACTCGGCGAACGCTTGGGCGGCTCCCGGGATGTTGGCGTCGACTACGACGTCCATTTCGCCGTCAGAGGCCGAGTCTCAGTCGCAGCATGGCAGAATTGAGGGAGTGCTGCTGGTCGATCGGCAGCGTTACAGAGCCCACAGTGAGCTCGTCGCCGAAGAAGCTGGTGACGCCGACTATATAGGCTACCTCGGGAGAAAGTTTTAAACGACCTACAGACAGCGTGAGCCCCCCGCCAATTTCCATGGCATACGATGGCGTTTTAAGGTCGGGGGCGAGAATCGGGTCAACCCCAGTGGTGATACGCATGACGGGCCCCGCGAAGACATACGGGTTCAAAACGGGCGTTCCTAGCGAAAAGGTTGCGAGGAAGGGGAATTCGACCAGATTGAAATCGAAATCGTCCTTCACATGCGTGTCCAAATCCGAGAGTCCTTGTAACAGCATCCCCGCGTCCAGATACCGGGCCCCTCCGCGTAGCCCGAAGGGGCCGATTGGAAACTCGATCCACACACCAACATGCCAGCCCGTTTGACTGTTGAAGCGGGCTTCCACTTCGTTAAGCGTGATGTCAGAAAGGCGATCGAAGTTGATGCCCGTGGTAACGCCGATTGTCTGTGCGCTTGCGGGCATCGCAGCCAACAGACATACCAAAAGGGCCCCGATTCGCTTGTCCATAGCTGTCAGGAGAATGTGCAACCTGGTATGCCCTGGAGGGTTTGTCTTCTGCGCAAGTATACGAAAATCCTGTGGTGCGGCCTTTGAAAATAGGAATCACGTGCTATCCGGTTTACGGGGGTAGCGGGGTCGTGGCAACCGAACTGGGTAAGGCGTTGGCACTGCGCGGGCATCAGATTCACTTCATAGCCTACTCCATGCCGTTTAGGCTTCCACACGTCCGGCAGAACATTTTCTTTCACGAAGTCCCGATTACTACGTATCCGTTATTTCAGTATCCACCGTACTCGCTGTCATTGACCGGCAAGATGGTGGACGTCGTGCGCTTCGAGAAACTCGACGTTCTGCACGTCCACTATGCAATACCGCATGCGGCGAGCGCCGTCATGGCGCGCAGCATTCTGCGAGAGAAGGGGATCTACGTTCCCGTGGTAACGACGCTCCACGGCACAGATATCACGATCGTTGGCCAGGACAGGTCGTTTGCTCCGGTAGTTTCGTGGTCGATTAACAACTCCGACGGCGTAACCGCCGTGTCGGATTATCTGCGGCAGGAGACGTTGCTGGCTTTTGATGTACGCGGCGATATTGAGGTTATACACAATTTTATCGATACGGAGCGCTTTCGGCGCCCCGAGAAGGAGCATTTCAGGCGCGCCCTGTGCCCGAAAGGGGAAAAAATCATCGTCCATGTATCGAACTTCCGGGCCTTGAAGAACGCCCGTCACGTCGTCGATGTGTTCCATCGTCTGCATGAGCAAGGCTTAGCTCTGAAACTCCTTCTCGTCGGGGACGGCCCGGAGCGCGGCGACACCGAGCGACACGCCCGGGCTCTCGGCGTCTACGACGGGATCAGATTTTTGGGTAAGCAGGAACCCGTCGAGGAAATCCTGTCGGTTGCCGACGTTTTTCTGATGCCCAGCGGTTCGGAATCATTCGGGCTGGCCGCGCTCGAGGCGATGGCGTGCGGAGTGCCAGTCGTCTGCACCGAAATCGGGGGCCTGCCAGAGCTTATCGGAGACACCGATGCAGGATTCCTGTGTCGTCTGGGTGACGTCGATGCGTATACAGCACGCACTCGGCAGCTTCTGACAGACAGTAGCTTGCATGCTCACATGGCAGCTGCCGCCCGCCGTCGCGCAGTGGAGCATTTCGACGAACTGGCCATCATTCCGCAATACGAGTCGTTTTACGAACGTGTCGTCGAATCCAGCCTGGCATTCGTCTGATACGACTTACGCACGTACGTGACAAAGCGGAACCCGTTGTGTGGCTCGTCGCTTTTTACGGTAAACACGTCCCCGATGAGGTGCTCGTACTCAGGGAAATAGACATCTCCCTCCCAGTCGCCCTCTACGAGTGTGAGCTCGAGGCGGTGTGCGATGTCAAGTGACTCCTCGTAGACGCGGCTTCCTCCTCCGATATAGACGGTCGGAGCATTGGACGCTGACTGAAGAGCCAGCGTGAGCGAGGGAAACGTCTCGATATCCGGATGGTCAGGAAACGGTCCGCGTGAGGTGAGAACGAGGATCCTGCGTCCTGGGAGCGGCCCGCCGAATTGGTGTAGCACGGCCTCGAACGTGCGCCGGCCCATGACGAGCGGCTTGCCCAGCGTCATGCGCTTGAATCGCCGCAGGTCTCCAGGCAGCCTCCAGGGAAGATCCAGTCCTCGGCCGATGAGTCGGTTGCGCTCTGCGACGGCGGCAATAATGACGATTTCGGGCTGACAGCCTACGACCGACACACGCTCGCTCACATGCCCTCCCAGTATTGCTCCGGCATGTCCTGCGCGAGCGCGAGCGCCCCTTCGGCCCCAATGAACAGCGGATCATCCACGGGCTTAACCGAGAAGTTGCCGAACTCGCTCAGGGAGTCGGCAATGGCGTCCGCCATTCCCTTGATCTGGCTACCGCCTCCCGCAAGGTGTATGTTATCGCGTACGCTTCGCTGAAAATCCGGTTCGTAGCGTGCAATCAGTTCGATAAGCATTTCGGCGATCGAGGGGATAATGCTCTCGCAGGCTTGCCGGACCTCATTGGTAATGTCGTGCTTCGAGAACTTGCCGCCGATTGGTACGCTGATTCTCACGCGACCGTTGGACTTGCCCACGCGGCCTTTTTTCTCCTTGATTTCCCTGACGAGCGTTTCGCTGAAACGCGTGTCCGGATACTTGTCCTGGAGCAGTTTGAAGAGACGTCTGTCGATGTAGTCTCCCGCGGTCCTTAACGACCGCTGATCTTCCTCACCCGGCATTGTGCCGTGCATGACACAGAAATCGATCGTGCCTGCTCCTATGTCTACAATGAGTGCATGAGTCAGCGCCTCGAGGTGGTAGGCGACCGCAAACGGCTCGGACACGACCATTAGCGTGTCAGCGTGCTCTCGCACGGCGGTGCGAATGGCAAGTTTGTTAACTTTGAGAGCTTCGGCCGGAACGCCTACAGCCGCGAAAATCTTCTGTCCTTCTTGCGGCTCGGCAAGTCCGACAAGGTGATGGATGAGTTGCCGTACCGCTTCTTCTTCGCGGTGTGTGCCGCCCCGAATCACGCCGAATTCCAACGGGCGCACAAGATCCAACGAGAGTCTGTTTTTGATCGCTTCAGAGCCGAAGAGCACGTCTTTCTTGAGCAGGCGCCGCGCAACGAAGTCTTTCGGCCAGCCGACGTAGCTGTGGACCCACTCCCGCTTTCCGTTACTTGCGGCAACCGCACTTCGTGATGTTCCGAGATCGATACCGATGTAGAGCACGTCAGCATCGCGGCCAATGGGGTTCGAGGGCATGTCGTTCAGAGAGTCGATTCCAAGTAGTGAACTATTCCGGCTTCCAGCGACATGGCGAGATGCTCACGGTACTCGCTTGATTTGAGCTGTGTCTCGTCGGTCGGATGGCTGATCACCGAAATCTCCGTGAGGACTGCCGGGGCCTCGACGCCCCAAAGCACCATAAACGGGCCCCGCATGACTCCCCAGTCGGCCACGTCGTCTCGTATGCGCTGGATATTACGATAAAGTACCGTTTGAATGGAGTGGGCAAGCTCTTTTGACTCCTGGACCTTCATCGCTTTTCCGAACTGCTCAAGTGAGCCCTTCCATGCGGCGATCGTGTAACCGGACTCGCGGTTTTCGATTTCTGCGAGGTGCTCGGTTTCGGCAGTTCCCCGCGGGCTGTAGTAGAACGTCTGGATGACCGACACCGTGTCGACGGCAAACGCGTTGACGTGGATTGACACGAAGAGATCAGCCTGCCGCTCATTCGCAAACTCTGCACGCTCGCGAAGCGTTACGGTGCTGTCCGTTTCGCGAGTCAAGAGTATACGGTAGCCATGATCCTGGAGCCGTCGCTTGAGGCGGAGCGTAACGTCGAGTGCGACGACTTTCTCCTGTAGGTCGCTAGGGCCAATCGCCCCGGGGTCTTTGCCGCCGTGTCCGGCGTCGAGGACGATTGTCTGTACGCCGAGGCCGTAGAGGCTGGCCAGCGGCACCTCCCGGTTCAGATTACGATTCAGCCCCGGGTCGTTACGGCTTTCGAATTCCTGCTCGATGCGCTGCCCGGGTGTAAGTGCAGCCGAAGCTTCCTTGGCCTGAATCTCCTGAAACGCCCGTTTTCCACCGAAAACAGCAATTCCCGCGATGACGGAAAGGGCCACGAAACCGGCCCACGAGGCGATACGCCGCCTCGAGCGAACTACGAGGGTGGTCCCCCGCCCCGTCATTCTCACGTTATCTTCGTAGACCCCGTGCAAGATGTCCCGTCGGATGCCCGTCTCGCGTCGCTTCATTATGTTTTGTGAGCAATTCGACCGTACGTTAGAAATCTACAATACGGCGCAATCTTTCCGAAGGGCGGTTGTATTCGCTTTACACAGCGATCGGCGCCCGGATTGCTTCATGGTGACGATAATCGATGACGCTGAAGTCATCACACTCATAATCAAATATTGACGGAGGGCGCCGGAGCATCTCAAGTCTCGGCAGCGGATAGGGTTTGCGGCGTAGCTGCTCTTTGATCTGGTCAATATGATTGATGTAGGCGTGTGCGTCGCCGATCGTGTAGACGAGTTTACCCACCTCCAGATCGGTCTGCTGTGCTACCATATGCGTCAATAGAGCATACTGGGCGATGTTGAAGGGCGCTCCCAGAAAAAGGTCATTAGATCGTATGTATAGCTGGCAGGAGAGTTTGCCGTCGCCGACGTAGAACTGAAATAGAAGATGGCATGGAGGCAGAGCCATGTGATCTGTCTGTGCTGCATTCCATGTGCAGACAATGTGCCGTCGGCTCTCAGGGTCGTTCCGCAGCGACCTGATGACACGCTCAATCTGGTCCACCCCGAAAAAATTCCGCCACTGTTTTCCGTAGACCGGCCCCAAGTCACCGTATTCTGACGCAAACGAATCGTCTGAGCGGATCTTCTCCTCGAAGTGTGTTCGGTACACGGCCCATTCCTCGGAATCGGATCGCGGGATAGGCAAGCCTTTCTGTTCCAGATACCGCTTAAGCGGCCAGTCCGTCCAGATGGAGATTGCGTGATCGACAAGCGGCTTTATGTTAGTGCAGCCGCTGATGAACCACAGAAGCTCCCGAACAATTGCCTTGAACCACACCCGCTTCGTAGTTACAAGTGGAAACCCCTCGCGCAAGTCGAAGTGCATTTGGTAGCCGAACACACTTCGCGTTCCGGTGCCGGTACGATCTTTCCGTGTCAGGCCGTGGTCCAGCACGTGCTGCAACAGGTCTAAATATGCGCGCATGGCTGGATGTGTCGTACGTACGGCGGAACGCCGGCGGAGCGAATGAGGTTGGCTAGACAAGACCCGCAGATCACGGCGGGGCAACTCCTATGGACATAGCTGCCGGCAGCTCGCAATGGACCCGAATCTACATCAAAAGCAGGGAATCAACCATCTCAACAAAGTGCTCGACTACGCGGGTTTCGTGGGGGTGGACGGCAAGGCCACCGTCCACCTGACCCACGAGGACTGGCATGTAGTCGCGGACACGCTTTTTCGTATGCACACATCGAAGGAGATGTTGCCGGCGACCATTCGAGATTTTCGACTTCGAGATGATCGACGTGCCATCGAGCTTTGCACCGACGACTTCGTAATCACCGTCGAGCCGTTCTAATCAGAAGATAAATTGGTACGAAAGGCGGATGTCACGACCCGGCAAAGGGGCGAGGTCTTTTAGGAACGACGTGTGCCGCCGGATTTCGGCATCGGTGAGGTTCCCGCCGGACAGCGTAACTGCATGTGCCGTCTGGGCGGCGACGAACGTCCAGCTTACTGACGCGTCAAGTGCTGTATAGCCCTCCGTCTCGTGCTCGTACCGCGGGATGCGATCTTGGGCCGCGGCGTTTGTGAACGACGCTTTTACCTCGAGCTGACCGTCAACGAATCGAAGGCCGCCACCGAATCTGAATGGAGGAATGCGCGGCAGAGGCGTGCCGTCCGAGAGTTCGGCGCGCGTACGATCTGACCACAGCCTTGCCCACACGTGGCGGTTATCTCCGCTAAAGAGTTCGACGTCCAATTCCGTCTCGAAACCGCGAAACGTGGCATCGCTTTGCGACACATAGAAAACGGCAAAACCGTCTTCTACCTCTGCGGTGTTACGGAGGTAAATGAAATCCTTGAACCGATTGTCAAACACCGAGAAAGTCGCCTGAACACGTGGAAAATGCACGTGCATGGAAATATCCAAGCTCAGTGCGGTCTCGCTTTCCAGGTTTTCGTCACCGATCTCGAATGAACGTGTAGCCACGTGCGGCCCGTTGGAGTAAAGTTCACTGGCGTCTGGGATTTTGACTGACCGTGCTGCCGACAGCGCGAGGGACCATTGGTCGGTAGGTCCGTAGTTGACACCTGCCGAGAGGGAGGCTCCCGAAAATTCTCGGTCTCTTGCGTCGGAGGCCGGTGTAAGGTTGGCCATCTCGTACCTAGCGCCCGTTTCCAGGATGACGGACCCTATTTCAAAACGCTCGAGCGCGAAAACAGCAAGCTTATCCGTCGCCGTTTCCGGAATAAACGCTTCCTCTCCGATCATAGACAAATCACGGTTTTTGACTTGAATGCCGATGACGCCGTGGTTGTGTGCGGTGATGCTGTGGTCCAATTCAAGGCGGCCTTCGATCTGCTCGTTGTCAAACGTCACACCAACGTGATCACCCTCGATTTCGTCGTGCGTGTAGTTAGACGCACCGAATCGGACCCGGAGGCCGCGGATTATCGTCGACTTGAAGCGCCAGGAGCCTTCGATATCAAATGACTTCTGGATCATGTCAACTTCAGTGCCTGATTCTTCCTCTTCTTCATGTTCATGCTCTTCTTCTTCGTGCTCTTCCTCCTCTTCGTGGTGTTCTCCGTGCGCGTGCCCCGGTACACCGTACCGCGAGTCGTAGTAGGTATACGCGGCACCTATATAGCCGTTGGAGCCAATGAAGGAGGCTCCGATGCTCGCGGAGCCGGTGAGAACGGCGCTGTTCTCAAGCACGCCGGCTACGGCTTCCTCTTCTTCTTCATCATGTTCATGCTCTTCTTCGTGCTCTTCCTCCTCATCGTGCTCATCGTCTTCATGCACTTCGGCGAAGCCGGGAATGGAAAAATCGTTGGTTTGCCGCCGCAGCCCAGAGACGTGCCAGGCGATGTGATTACCACCCGCACCTTGCAGATTGACCGCTCCGGTGCGTTCCCGTGCGGCTGAGCCTCCACGAACGGTCACTGAACCGGTAATCGACTGCGTCGGCAACTCGTTGGGTACACGGCCGTCAAGGACGTTAAGGACACCACCCATAGCCGAGCTGCCATACAGAAGCGTGCCAGGACCTCGAATGATCTCGATCCGGTCGGAGGTCAGCGGTTCGACAGATACGGCATGATCGGGGCTGTAATCTGAAACGTCGGCAATTGCAATACCCTGCTGCATCACGGTGACCCGATTGCCGCCGAGGCCGCGAATAAGCGGACGGCTGGCGCCGGGCCCGAAATACGTCGACGAAACACCAGGACGATCTCCGACCACTTCGCCAAGAGAGACTCCACCGGCACTTAACATGTCTTCGATTCCGACCACGTCCATCGGCAATACGGCGTCATGACGCAGATGGGCAACTGGACCCGCTGTTACGATGACCTCTCCGAGGTGGACATGATGCAAGATCCGGGCCGTGATCGTCGTCGATCCGCCCGCGATTACCGCTGCGCGCACATATCCCTGTCCCCATTGTGCACTCCGAACGGCGACAATGTAATCGCCCGCCGGTACGTCTTCGAAGACAAAAGCACCTTGATCGTCTGCATCCACGAGCCGTGCGAGCCCCACGATGCGAATTTCGGCGTCCCCCACGGGTACGCCAGAAGAACTCACTGCGACGCCTTCGATTCTTCCAGTGTTTTGCGCGTTTGTTACGCTGGTGCCAAGAAGCATCGTGACTGCTGTCACGAGGAGGCACCTTCTCCAAGTAAACATGATTTCTTTCCGGTTTGTAGCTAAAGGGAGAGCTGCGGGAAGACCTGCAGCCACTTAACCGATTGCGCCTGCCGAATGCAGGGCAATAGTAAAGAAATTCGTCTGCGGTTCCCGCAGACGATCGTCAGGAGTTGGAGGGGGGCCCACGGATGGGCGTTGGAACGACAGGTTCGTGGTCCGAAAAGGCCACGGGTAGAGCGGCAAATCTCGACTCTTTCCGAAATGGTGTCGACAGCGTGTGTATCGGTTCGCAGGTGAGCTGATCACGCGCATTAAGCCAGCACGGGTCGTCGGTCAGATCCGGCAGGGCATGGCTGTGCGGGTCGTCGGTGCCTTCCGAATGGGTACACGCTTTTGCAGCGGCGGACAGGTGGGCGATGACATGGGCGTGGTGCACACGATGCATGGAGGGGGCCACCAACCCACCCGCGAGGAAGAGCAAGAGGAGCGAATAGCCATTTCTGCGTCGAATGGACGAGCCGAGCAGAGGCATCGTTGTACGGATTCCATTTCCGGCGCGAAGACCGGAGCCGTTTGGTGGCAGAGAAGTGCGTGGCAGCGCTCCAGTGTACGACTCCGAACACACGAATTCAACTTATCCACTCATATCGGTATCACGGAGTGTACGCGTGGGCCTGACGACACCGATTGTGCCGGCTAGAAGCTTGTGCCGCAGAAGCTCCAGCGGCGTGGTGGGATGGCCGTGGAGCCGCTTGACATTCAGAACAAGGCAGACGAGAGCCCAAACAGCTTCGGCCTTGTGCAGTCCCCGGAAGCTGAATCGTCGGAAACCACAACACTTCCTTAATGCAGCCAATAGGCGCCTCCACCACTGCGCCAAGCATATTGTCTTCGGTCGTGGCCGTTTGAACCTTCCGGCTTACTGCCACAGAGCCATCGATGTTACGGTCGCAAAGTGCCAGTAAGTCCCGCTCGTTGCAAGAGGGGCAAGCACCTCTTTCGGTGTTGTGCCGTAGTCGTCGTTGTCCGCACCGGATAGCGATCTCGTTGCTTACGTCCGTCGATGCCCGGGCGAACCCTGCCAGGTCCATCGTCCGCGTCAGGCATAGGTAAAGACCGCCCGAACGTCGTCACGGTGCCGGCGACGGAACTCGCACAGCGTCCGGTACTTCGGAAAGTTGGCCGGCTGCCAGTATCCGAACCGTGTCATTCTCCTTCAGCTTCGCGGCCGTCTTCTGCGACGAACAAGTGCCTGTCGAATACCGGAAAACTTTCAACGTGGCTTCACTACCCTGAAAAACACCGGTTGCGGTGTTCTGCGGCGCAGATTCCTAGGACCTGACAGAGAGAATCTTCTCGGTGGGTAGAGCCATAAACGACGTTAAGGCTGTTACGTGCATTGTTCACACGGAGTCTGCCGGGGTTGTGGAAATACCAGGCAGCGGCAATTACCTTGCAGCGGACGATTGTGGCAGCCATACAACTATGCCCAGCTCAATTTTCCTCGTGGGCACCCTGGACACGAAAGGGGCCGAATTCAGGTATGTACGCGATCTCATTCGCGCACGCGGCCACAGAGCAATCCTCGTAGATGTCGGCATACTGGGTGATACTGACTTCACGCCAGACATCAGTGCTCAGGATGTCGCGCTTGCAGGCGGAGGGTCTCTCGCGTCGCTTCGAAATCAAGGGGATCGAGGCAACGCCATCGATGTCATGATCCGCGGCGTCTGTGCGATCGCCGAGAGATTGCATGCAGAAGGCCGCATAGATGGTGTATTGAGTTTGGGCGGCTCTGGAGGAACTGCCATCGCGACGGCGGCCATGAGGCAGCTTCCCGTCGGGCTGCCGAAAGTAATGGTTTCGACGGTTGCGTCGGGCGACGTTACTCCGTACGTAGGTTCCCGGGACATCACGATGATGTACTCCGTCGTGGACATCGCGGGATTGAACAAGATTTCGCGCCCGATATTGGCAAATGCCGTGGGAGCGGTGTGCGGCATGGTCGAGCAGGACATTCCCGCAGCTACCGACAGACCCCTGGTTGCCGCCACGATGTTCGGCGTGACGACCCCATGCGTGACGCGCGTACGAGAAATGCTCGAAGCAAAGGGCTATGAGGTCCTCGTGTTTCACGCAACCGGTAGCGGGGGACGTGCCATGGAAGCGCTCATTGATGCTGGCTTTATTGCCGCCGTGGCGGACGTTACGACAACGGAGTTATGTGACGAACTCGTCGGCGGCGTACTCAGTGCGGGGCCGGAACGTCTGGACGCTGCTGGGCGTCGCGGCGTACCGCAGGTCGTTTCGTGCGGTGCACTGGACATGGTAAATTTCTGGGCTCCAGACACGGTGCCTGCAGCTTTCAAGAACCGCACGCTGTACCGGCATAACGCCAACGTGACGCTCATGCGGACGACGCCGCAGGAGTGCGCCGAATTGGGGCGGATCATTGCGGAGAAACTCAATCGTTCGGTTGGACCAACTACGCTTCTCATACCTAGAAAAGGCGTCAGCGCCATTGACAGGAAGGGGCAGCCGTTTCATGACGCAGTCGCCGACGAAGCCCTCTTTCAGGCCTTGCGGGAGAATATTCGCGAGCCCGTCAGGCTCGTCGAATTGGATATGCACGTCAATGATGACGCGTTCGCGGATGAAATCGCACAGAGGGTACTAACAGATCTCGAGCGAGTCTGAGCCTCCATTCTCTTCGGCATGCTCATCCATGAGGTCGTTGTAGCCCCTCTTTTCCTTTCCTGTGCCTTCCGAGTCTAGAGCAATTTGATCACATGCAGAAAGTTGGTACATGCTCTGTCGTTTACGAGAGCGACGTGGAAACGCTTGTTTTTCCTTGGGGAACGATCAAACTCCTCAGTGAACCCGTATTGACCGGCACGCGGTCATTCACCTTCGGCACGGTGGTCGTGGAACCGGGCGACGGGCATGCCCGCCACAATCATCCGGATGCTGACGAAGTGATTTTCGTGCTTGATGGGATAGGAGAGCAGATGTTGGATGACCTTCCGGCGGTCGTGATCCGGCCCGGTGCCTCCATTTACATTCCGCGAGGAGTCTGGCACAGTACGCTCAATACTGGCGAGAAGCCTCTCCGGCTCATTATCGTGTATGCGCCGGTGGGCGAGGAAAACGTGCTTCGCGCTCTCCAGGAATGCACCGTGCAACCGCCCGAAGGACCGTAACGCCCAATCGATTGTCACAGTGCGGCAGCCTGTGGACGATCAGCTCACAAGGTCGAAGTATTCTTTCTCGGGCACAACAGCAAGCACCAGCATTCGGAAGCGTATGTGTCGCTGTTAGCATCGGCTATGGCAGGCCGAGGGATCACTATCTCGTACAGCGGCGATCCGAATTCGCTCAATGACGAGAACCTCTCACGCTATGACGTCTTGCTCCTCTACGCTAATCACGACTCTATGTACTACTTCGCAGGAGTGTGCTTTTCGACTTCATTGAGTCCGGCAAAGGCTTCATGCCAATCCATGCGGCGTCCTATTGCGTCCGCAACTCGGAGCGCTATGTCGAGCTCGTGGGGAGCTGAGTTCTTAAAGCACGGTACGGGGACATTCACCGCGACGGTCCTTGACGTGGAGCATCCGGTAATGCAAAGCGCGGGACTCGTTTGAGACCTGGGACAAAGCGTACGTGCATCGAGAGCCGTGGACCTGGGTCCGGACTCACGGCGTCGGCTGGGCATAACCTGTACACTGCGTGTGATTTTTCGTCGGAGTATTAGAACAGGATCGTGTTCGTGAACGAGCTGACCTGGTACCTTTTGCACAATGCAGTGATCGAGCCGTCGGGATCGGGCTATCGCGAGACTGACGGCTGGAATCTGTTTGCGAGTGCGGACGAATGGGTGTCACCCGTACACGCCGAAGTAGGACCGGAGGAGCTGTTTGGGTCCTCGACTGGCACAAATTTATTGTCTAGGAGTCTGCGCCGTAGGATTT
>JAAXGO010000045.1 GCA_012267425.1 Rhodothermales bacterium | reverse complement strand
CTCATCTATGCGATTGACCACGCGAATGGCAAGCTCAGCGCGCAGACGCCCGCGGAAATCGCTCCCGGCAGCGGCCCGCGCCACCTCGCTTTCCACCCCGATGAGCAACGGGCTTACGTCATCAACGAGTTGAGCAACACTATCACAGCGTTCGACTACGACGCCGACGCCGGCACGCTCACCACCATCCAGACCATCTCGACGCTGCCCGACGGCTACGAGGAAGTCAGCCACACCGCCGACATCCACGTCCATCCCAACGGCCGCTTCCTCTACGGGTCCAATCGCGGCCACGATTCCATTGCCGTCTATGCCATCGATCAAGACAACGGTCAGCTCGCACTCGTCGAGATCGTGCCGACCGGCGGTGCCAACCCGCGCAACTTCGGTCTCGACCCCACGGGCACCTACCTAATTGCCGGCAACCACAGCACTGACGACATCTTCACCTTCCGCGTCGATCCAGACACCGGCAAGCTCACGCCGACCGGCCACAAGGCCGAAGTCGGCACACCTGTGTGCCACAAATTTATTCCGGTTTTTTAGGAATAGACGGCAGGGCGTGCAACGCTGCTGTTGGACCGCGTTGTGCGCCCGGCCAATTGATGCTTAGCGCTACGACCTAATTTTTGTCAGGCGATCTTCGGATTGTTACCAATTCGTATCTAATGTCGCTAAAGCGGTCCAGACGATGATCGTTGGTTAGAAATACATCGCAACTCGACTCCACAGCAGCAGCAAGATGAATTGCATCAGGTGTCCTAAAGCCGTGCTGCGCTCGAATCTCGGTCGCCCGATCTATAATTGGCCGCGATAGAACGACCACTTCTGATATCGCCTCAATAAAAAACTCATCGAAATCTTTGAGCAGTTCGGTGTTACCTTCTCTCAGAGGTTTGACGCGACATTCCATCCTCGTCAGGTCACTAGCGACCAGAGTCACTTCTGACGATCCAATCCGCTCGTCAACGGCTGTAGCAAAGCCCTCGACTTGTTCAACGGTATAGATAACAGGCGCTGCGTCTAAGTAAAGCCGCATAGATTACTGCTCCCAGCTTTCCCGCTCACTGTGTAGGGCAGCCTCAACCTCTTCCCGAGTTGGGGGTTTATGGCCACGCAACTGCTGTCGAGCGCGTATATCTGCCATTAGCTCCCGATAGGAACGCGAGGCACCTAGCGAAGGGGAGGCTACGCCAGCTAAGTACCGCTCCAACGCCTCTTTGACCACTTGATTGAGGTTCGCGCCCTTCTCCTTGGCACATAGGGCTGCCCGCCGATGCAGTTCGCTGCCCATCCGCACGTTGAAACTGCCTTTGAACGGCTGTTCGGGCTGTCGTCCTTCCTGCCGGCATAGGTCGAGATAGTCGTCTACTGCTTCTTCAAAAGCGGAACGCAGTGAATCCACATCCGCTCCCTTGTAACGGACGAGATCGCGGATGAATTCGAGCTTGCCGTAGAAAATCCGGTCGTTGTCGTCGTAGTGCGCCGAGCCGGTGTAGCCCTTATAAGTCATCATGTCTTTCATATCAGTCCCCCTGGTTCAAGGGCTTTAGGCATCTAAGTACGTTCCCCAAAAAGAATATATGCGCTTTTTATAGAGCAGCAACTACATTTAGTTGCTAGATCAAATCCACTGACTATGTTGGCAGAACATTTCGCAATAGCCACTACCAATTCGTATGCGACCCATCTCGTCGGCGCAAATGCGGCGCTTCCCAAAACTTGAATTCCTGCTCCTGGGCCAGCTCTTCGTTGAACTCCACGCCCAGCCCCGGCCCCTCGGGCACCTTCAGCCTCGAGCCGACCAATTCGCACTGCATTGGAAACAAATCCTCGTCCATGAACTTGCCTGCTTCCGTCGGCGTCACTCGGTGCTCAAGCCACGAGAAATTGGGCACGGCCGCCGCTAGATGCACGGTCGCGGCCGTGCAGATCGGCCCCAGCGGATTGTGCGGCAT
>JAAXGO010000044.1 GCA_012267425.1 Rhodothermales bacterium | reverse complement strand
CGTCGCCATCTGAATGAGGGCGCGAGGGCGATTATCTTTGAAAGAAGCCTCCAGCTTCTCGATGGCATTGACCTGGCACGCCCTGAGCCGGGCCGGGTCCAACACAGGAAGCCCCTGGAGCCTATTTCGAAGCGAGGCCGATTGGGCATGCCAGTGCAACAACGTTTCCGGTCGAGGGAAGCTGAACACCTCGCGGGACCTTGGCCTGGGATCGCGCCCGTCGGTGAAGCGGGTCAGCACACTCGTCGACTCATAAACGAACGGTAGGGGCTTCTGGTTTTTGACCCATTTGAGCGTCGCGGCGGCGTAGCCGCCTGACTGCTCCTCGACGGTCGTGATATTGTGGCCCCAATCCTCCGGTTTGGCCTCGACGACGCCGACCGCCTTCTTGTCGACGAAAAGAACGTAGTCCACCGGGCCGACATCGGTCTGATACTCGCGCACGGCGATCCCGAGGCTGGAGCTGAAGTCGATTTTCTTCTTGTCCTGAACAACCCATCCCGACTGCGAGAGCATCCGGTCGATCTTGTCCCGTGCAGCCTGTTCGGGTGTCTGGTTGGCACTCGGCATTCTGTTTATTCGCTATGCCCTTGGTCCACGACACATAGGGTTGGTGCTGACACACTTGGCTCCAAGCACCTCAAAGGGATGCCCGGACCGGACGCAGTGGACGTGATCGGACTGTGTTCTGTCCGGTAGCGTGCATTCGAAGCAGACTTCGCCCCCTCAGTATATTCCTGACCAGCATTCCTCAGTAGGGTGCCGATCTTGACGCGGGAGAGAGCTTCCGTTGTACCGCTCATGCACCGTCACATGGGGCGAATACATTGGCCCCCATGTCCTCGTAATCCCGAATATTGCGCGTCGACACCGCCATGACCTCGTTGCGCCGGCTTACCGTGATCGAGGGGGAAAGGCCGTGGCTCGTGTTTCGTGTCTCGTGTTTCGTAAAAACCTTAAAGACGGTGTTGCCGGCGCAGGGGCTCGCTGGCTAAGGCACTCCTCCGATCTGCGCCTTGTGCCGACTCATACGCCCAGCGATCTCGGGTACTGCCTCAAAAGTGCGTTACAGCTAGTTCGAGAGAATCCGGTCGTTGCAGGTCTTTCGCCCGTTCTCCAAGACGGCAAGGCCGTGCCACGTCGCCAGCTCCCACGTTGAGCGCTTGACTATTGCGATGCCGATCTCATCGACCCCTTAGCCTGCCGCCTGCTCGATGATGAAGCCGCCTGTACGCCCGTCCTGGCGAATCACGAACTGAACGATCGAGGTGTGCCACTCGTCGCGCGGGAGATCGTACCAGACCTCGTCGGAAGCGTTCAGCCCTTCTGGTTCGGTGAGAAGCTCTGCTGGATTCAGCGTACGCTGAAGATCATACCGGCGATGGCGGCTGGCCTTGTCGACGAGCCATGGACAATGGAAGAACTGCTCGCCGAAAGTGCATGAAAGATAACGTGTGATAATCTGAAAACACCAAAGGCCAGCTCGATATCGAGGCTGGCCTTTGGATTGATCTTTGCCGGATAGGTCTTTTTAGGACCACGACGACAAGAAGTAGGTCGCTTCTCTTCTTGTACCGTAGCCAGTGTGTCCTCGTCAACCCTTTCCGGCGGAAAGGAGAGGGCCATGGCGAAAAATCCTCGCGACACCTACAAGTACCAGTTCAAACAAGGCAATCGGATTCTGCATGGCGGCATCACTAACGACCTGGCGCGCCGAGAGCAAGAGCACCAGCGCACTTACGGTGGTGGACACATCCGTCAGGTAGGTCGCCGCACGACCGAGGAAGCCGCTCGGAAGTGGGAACACGATAAAGGCTACTAGTTTGTAAACGGAGGCTGGCAGAGCGGCCTGTCGGCCTTTCCCGCAAAAAGGAGAAATCAAATGGACAAGTACGAAGTTGGTTTCAAAGACAACTACGGCACCGAAACCATCGAAGCAGAATGGGTGGAGTCGGATGGCACCAGCTACTGGTTCAGGAAAAATGATGGCGTCAAGACCGCGACGGTTGGCTTAGTTCCTATCGAGGCCACCATGTACGTCAAGAGACTCGATGGCTAGTTCGGCAGCTCCCCACCACGCACTTTTGAGGCACTACCCGATCTCGGCGGCGCTCGCCGGACCGTTGTCCGGCATTGCTCCTCAAAGGCCCCTCGCGCGAGTTCGGATCAATCAAGCGAGAAACACCCGTACCGGTGTCAGCGGCGTTTGATCAGGGGGGGTGTTTCACATCAGCCACTAACAACGAAAAACTGAAAACGAAAAACTGGCCTGCAACACTTCGAGGGCATGCAGACAGACAAAATCCCTACCCGCCGACCGGGACGATCCGCGGCAGGCTTCCGGGCTGTTCCCGAGCGGGGCTCAGGGACGGGTGGCGCCGGCCCGAGTTGGCGGCAACTGTGTTTCAACCTCGAATGATCCGCGACGGGACGACGCGGGGGCGGTACTAACCTGCATTCCTCGCCAAGCGGCGAGGTGCAGGGCGGAGAGGGCTATTGGGGCTTACCAGCAGCAGCAAAGGCCGGCTGAGATAGCTTCGAGTTGCTCCTCGCTGATGTGCGGGTCCGGTGGCAACGCAAGATGCACCGTCTGCATATCGCTCTCATGGACCTTGATGTTCATCGACTCGGGAATCGTAATGCCCAATTCCGCGCTGATGGTGGTCTTTGGGTCGGCAAGAAGCTGTTTCCTGAACTCCGCGTCCAGGGCGGACTTCTCGACGACCTGCTGCAGCATTTGATCACCACTTCTCATGATGGCAATCCTCCTTCTGTTTTATGTGGATGACAGACGTAGCGCCAATATAAAAATGAATCAAGTAAATTACAACACGGCCTTGCCGCAATGTCAAGCCTCGGTAGCTGTCATGTGGCGCCAAAGCAGTAATGTCCCCTCGAGGCAGAAGAGAAGACCGGGGTTCGAGGCGGTGGGAATGTCGAAATCGAGGCAGCGGCAACCGTGGCAGCCGCGCCCTGCGGCTCAGCGGACCGCACGGTTGCGGCCGCGTGAGCAGTTCGAACGCTGCTGGACCGCAATCATTTGCGCGCGGCGGTGCGGTATGCGCTTTTGCCCTATGATCCTCTCGGGGCTGCCGCGGTCCGCATCGCGAGCCGGACTGCGGGAGTCCACGGGCAGGAAGGTGGATCGTCCACCCCATGAATTTCTTGCATCGTACATATCTGTACGGATACCATGCCCGGTGACGAGTTAGCCTGCCTTTCTCACCACGCGGCGAGGTG
>JAAXGO010000043.1 GCA_012267425.1 Rhodothermales bacterium | reverse complement strand
ATACTAATGCGGGTATTAATATCGCCCGCGTACAATTTGCCTTCATCTTCTGGCAGGAATCGCTTGATCAACCACCGCGGCACATAGTGATGATTCTTTGCCCTTTTTGGGGCGTCACGACCAGGATCATCGAGAACAAGTTGCATGTCGTCTTCAATTCATGCGAATCCCAGGCTGCCTGATCTTCGCGATCAACTCCCTCTGTATCGCCTGCCCTCGGTCGAATTCCAAGTTCCCCGCCGGAAGATACGGCCGGGGCGACCTCGAACCTCGCCCCGGCGTCGAGGACATTCACAGCTCATGTTATCACCGGCGGCGGCTGCACGCCGTGCCTGACGGACATGTGCGGTCAGTGCTCAAGCCGTGTCACGACTCTTGCTCTGAAGTCCTCTCGCTCAGCTTCCTCGTCGTAGTGTTCGGCGATGCTCTCCATTATGTTGGCAACATAGGGGTAGTCGAAGGCCAACCGTTGCGTCCACACTCGATACTTAGCCGACAGCTCGCGCTCCTGGTTGCCGCCTTCGTTCAGCTTGCGCGTGACCACGCCGCGAGCGTTGTACACACCGATCTTGAACCCACGAGCGACTTCCTCGGAGGCGACGGACTCCAGAACCTCGCACATCGAACGGCAAGGCCACGAACCGTCTTCCTCTGAAGGCGCCCGCGCTAGAAGTTGACCGATATAGCTATCTCCAACTGTGGCCCTGCCGTATTGCTCGCACAAACGCCGCGCCTGGTTCGTCCAACTGCTCAACACCTGAATGTCGATCGTTGCGTCAATGTTCGTACCAGGCAGGCGTCGGAGCAATCGAAACATTCGATAGGCTGCATTTGACAACAACTTGCGCCGCTCGAAGTCGCCAATCTGTCATTCGGGTGGATCCTGGCCACCATCTTCACGCCCGAAAAGGTGTGCAAGGGCCTGAACAAAAAGCAGCGGCGACGCCGCGACCTTCCGCTCCAGATTAGGAATACGGTGCCTGCTGTATTCGAGGCCCTCGATGAACGCGAATTCCAGTTGCGCCATCTCGTCAACAGTAACTCCGGAACGTCCGTCGAGCGAATCGAGTGCTTTCGATAGATTCCAGGTTTCTATCCTGAGCCTCTCGGTTGGATGCTGAGCGCGGCATGATCGACAAGTGTCGCGTGTCGCGCTACACACGTCAACCTCAGCTATATGCCGGGTCTTTCGGAACCCGATACGCTTCGCGTGTCCGACGCCGCCGGTTTGCTGTCCTTCAGCTTCGCCAGATCCGCTCGGATGTCCGCGGCCACTGCCTCGACCTCCTGTGCCACGCGGGGTTCGAGTCCCAGATCCTCCTCCAATACGGTCACGAGCGGCAGCAGCAACTCAGCCGACGGCGACGCCTTGATCAGCTCATGCATGCGCTCCGCCCCCAACTCGACACTGAAGCTCAACAGCGCATCGATGACTTCCTTGGGAAGAAAGTCGACCGCGGGCAGGATTTCGAGGATTGACTTGACGTCACTTTCCAGAACCGACCTGTCCCCTTTTGCAAGAGCTGCCTTCGACCTGATCACGTGACCGATTAGCCGACTGTCCAGCGAGTCCGCGCGCGTTCGATCCAACAATCCACCAACGGTTACGATGGTGTCATCCAACCGCCCACACCTCAGTTGCAGGTTCGCCTTGTCGAGAATCGCCATTTCAGCCCGCGCACGAAGCACGGGAGCGGCGCTGCTCTCAACCCGCCGCACGACTTCTTCGTGAATCGCCAAGGCATCTTCAGAGCGCCCGATGCCTTCAAGCGTCACCGCCTTGTTGCGTAGCGCCCGCGCGACTGACTCCTGCAGGGCCTGAACCTGACTGTTTCCGAATCGGCGCAGGACTTCATCGTCGACCGCCAGCGCGTCTTCGATCCGGTCCAACTGGCCGAGCAAAGCGCCCTTGTTGACCAAGGCCTGTGCGACCTGCTCCTGAAGCGCCGGCGTTTCGCTTGTGTCGTACTCCCGCGCTACCAAATCATAGGCAGCCAGCGCCTCTGTCGGACGATTCAGTCCGTGAAGCGCCGCACCTTTTCCGAACATTGCCCCTGCGACCTGCACTTGAACAGCCGGATTCTCACTTTCACCGAAGCGGTGGACTATCTCGTCATAGACAGTCAATGTCTCGTCCGACCGATTGAGCCCATTCAGTACCGCTCCTTTCTTCAAAAGTGCAGTCGCAACCAGTTCATGGAGGCCCGGCTGCGCACTGCCGGTGAAGCGGCACTCCACTGCTTCGCATAAGGCAAGCGCGTCATGGGGCCGGCCCAGTTCTGCGAGAGCCGTTGCCTCATTGACAAGTGCCTTTGCGACCTGTTCGACAACGACCGGGCGATCACTTACCCAGAAGCGATGTTGGACATCTTCCCAAGTGGCCCGCGCCGCGTCGATCAAATTCAATTTCTGCAGCACGTTTCCCTTGTTGCAAAGAGCAATCGCGACCTGATCGCCTAGAGCGGGCACGTGGCTCCGTCCGAACCGCTCAACTACTCCCTCAAAAGCAACCAGCGCATCCTGAAGGTGGTTCGTCTCAGCGAGCAACGCTCCCTTCATGACCAGGGCTCTTGCAACCACCTCCACAAGGGCCGGCGACGTGCTGCCTTCGAAGCGGGCCATCAAGTCATAACACGCTTCCAGCGCCGCTTCTGCCCGACGCAGGTGCCGGAGCGCAATCACCTGGTTGACCTGGGCCTTTGCCACCCATTCAAGGACCGCGGGGCTCCGGCTCGTTCCGAAGCGACGCACCACTTCCTCACACGCCGCCAGGGTGTCCTCTGGACTCTTCTGCAGTTGCAGCGCAGCGGTCGTCTCGAAGAGCTCTTGCGCTGCCCGCTCCGGCGATCTTTCGGTCTTCCCGTGGGACTGATCACCGTGGTGGTTTTCCGGCAGGTCGCGATAGCCAACCAGTGCCGGCAACTCCATCAATTGGGTGAACGCGGCCCGATGCAACGACTGCGCCTCCGCGTCCAGGCCGTCCATTTCCTGGACCATTCGGGTGCCTATCGCCTTCAACTCGGACGGTGAGTAGTACGACTCCATGAATCGGATGAGGGCTTCAACCAGAGGGTCGGGTCCACGCCGGCGCCGCAGCAGGTAGTAGATGTTGTACAGGCGCTCGGTCAGGTAGTACTGCTTGCGCCGAAGGGTGCCGCCCGTCACCTGGACAACGCCCCGTTCGATGAGGCGGGCAAGCTGGGCGCTGCAC
>JAAXGO010000484.1 GCA_012267425.1 Rhodothermales bacterium | reverse complement strand
TCTACAACTCGTGAGAGAGTCGGGTTAGCGGTGCAAGGGGATTCCTGGATTTCAACTTGACGGCAGTTAGACGGTAAGCGTGTCGCTATTCCAGTGGACGATATCGCTCGACTTGCCAGACTGCCAAGTGAAATGCGGCACTCAAAGTGCTTAATATGCAGCACCTATGCAGCTGCGTGGTTCCTGAGTATCTCGTCGATAGCGTCCGACAGGTTCCAGATCGGTTCCGCATCGCCGTCCTTAAGCATTTCGATGACTTTCGGAAGGCCGGCGACGGCAAGACCATTGGCCAACACCATCATTTTGCGAGGCTCGGAGACAATTTGTACATTGCCCGACTTGCCGATCGCAATGAGCATGAGCGTATGAACCCGCCAGGGATCACTGCCAAATATCGACCCGTCGATAATCTTCCTCGTGTCGTATTTCGTAATGTCGGCGGGCTCAAGTCCGAGTCGGGTGGCGACGCATACCGATAGGAACCAGAGATCTACCATGCGCGGAAATGGACTCTGATCGATCACAGCGTCGGCGCTTCGTTGACAGTACCGTGTGAATGCCTCGTGGAATTCGACCGGCACGTTGATGTCGATTGCCTGGAACGGGTTGAAATAGCGATCCGCCATCGTCGCTTCCTATGACGCAATATCCGGCTCGACCTCCGCATCCGAGCGGCGCTGACAGAGTTGACATACACTTCTGTGGTCGCAGGCGCAGCGGAGCACCTTGCGTTCGACCACACCCGGATCATTGACGAGCATTTTCGGATAGTGCGCTGGGTTCGTTAGGGTGCAGATAACGTCCGCATCCATGCCGATGATCTCCTCACAGCCGGCAATTTCGTCGTGCGTCAGGAACAAGATCAGTTGTGCGCTCTCACGCACCGCCGTGCGGAGAACGGACCGCTTCACAAATCCGCTCGTCATTCCCAGCGGCGTATCGATCACATTCGGTGCTTCGACCTCGCTGACCTTCGTCAGCGCCAAAATGAACGCGAGCGTCAGCGCCCGGCGAGACGCCCCATTCAGATCCCGGTCGGGGTTAAGCGTCCTGTCGTTTGGACCATAGACGATGATATCGAATTCCCGGCTGATTTCGGCGCACCGGATGATCGCACCCTGTTCCGGATCTGCGCCGATCAT
>JAAXGO010000483.1 GCA_012267425.1 Rhodothermales bacterium | reverse complement strand
AAAAATGTGGGACCACTTCACAGACTGCGGGAGCGCCACATATTTCAATGGTCAACGTTCTATCGAGATTGCTTTGACGAATTCTTGAACCGCGTGCTGGACGATCTGGTCGCGGACCCAGCCCACGATTCGACGGCCCCGATCACAGAACTGCTTGCGAACCATACGCAAGCCATCTTTTCCCAAGGCTATGAATTCCAATCCTCCCAGCATGGACACGAACACGCGGTGAGGAAATCCCTGAGCGGTTTGTCGAGGTTCCTTGAGCTGCAACTGGACTTCTACACCGCGCGGTCGTCCAGCGCTGAGGACTACCGCTCGGCTGCCGGACTGCGCTCGCTCTTTTCCGCAACTGTGTGCGGCATTTTGGAAGGATACGCTGCGCTAAGATTTGGCGGGCAGAGCGGACGGGCGATTCTCCCACGATTTCAGAGGCAGTGGATGCATTATGTCGCCTTCCTCACGCCGGAACACTCAGAACGCATTGTCGATAGCATCGAATCGGGCCCATTACAGCAGTCGTTGCAATCCACAGTCTTACCGTTACTGCGTGGTCTTGACACGTTCTTTCACCACGATGCACGGGATTTTTGGCCAATGCCGGTGCTCGGCCAGTATTCGTGGAATCAAAGAAGGCTCGATATCAGTTTCCGACCGCCGCGAAACGCTGCCGTACAGCGATTGATCCAGGTCAGCACGTTTTTGGACGAGAACTTCGTCAGGATCGAGGATCTCGAGGAAGCCCTTGGGCGGCAGGCTGTACTGCTTCTGGCGCCGTTGAAACCCGACGTGCAACGCGTCGTGAACGAACGCGAGCTGCTCAGGTCCATCGTTGTTGCTGTCGAACGCGGCGGCGAAGAACAAGGCTCGCACACAAACCTTGAGGCGACCGCGAAAAGTGTATTCCTCATCCTTGAGGAAGCGTTCTACCAATTGCGAAGCAAGTTGCGCGCCAACGCGCCCATCACCTACAACTTCGCCCGCGAGTTCCCGCTGCATCATCCGGAGCAGGCTTCATTCTTCCATGTGACGCGGTCGAGCGTGCGCAATCTACTTCGAACCTTTGAGCGCCGCAATGGCGTCAGGCTTTGGTGCAGCATACGACGCAGCGGCAAGTGAAGTGGTCCCACATTTTT
>JAAXGO010000042.1:839-1111 GCA_012267425.1 Rhodothermales bacterium | reverse complement strand
CGTCACCGTATCCATGGCCGCGCTGACCACGGGGATATTCAAGCGAACAGTTTTCGTAAGTTGGGTGCTGGTATCGACTTCCGTGGGCAGTACGGAACTAAAGGAAGGAACGAGAAGAACGTCGTCGAAGGTAAGCGCTTCGGCAAGCGGCAAGCTGACCATACGAAATGATAGGAGACTTTCCTGACGCGGTGCAAGCACAAACCCCAGCGAGAACGTCCGATCGTCCCTTCCACGGGCATCTCGCCTCCCGGGGTTTGCACCTAGCCTGC
>JAAXGO010000042.1:0-620 GCA_012267425.1 Rhodothermales bacterium | reverse complement strand
CGAGTGCGGATCAATCACAGCTAAAAAGCCACGTCTTGCCTTTCGTCCTACCTCTTCCGTACCGTCTCACCGGCCCTGTTTCGACCTATCCGTCACGAGGATTATTGGTTTTCACATCAGTTCCCGGGCTCGTCGTCGAAGACGACTTGCTCGACCGGGTTCCTCAGGATGCCGAACCGGCGGGCTTACCCGCCACTTCTTCATGAGTCGGAGTGTCGAGCATTCCGAAGATACGCTCGCAGCTCGCTATCGCCGACTGCAGGAGGTCTTTCTTTTCAGTGAGGTCCTGGATCGTCCGGAAGATCCGCACAACATATAGCAGGAAAGCGACCACGACGCCGACCGTCAACGTGTCTTCGGACACACGGAAACCGCCGTAGAGCAACAACACACCAGTAGCGAGGGCAGCAAGGCACTCAATCGCGGGATAGAAACAGGCATGCACACGAATCGCCTGCCGGTGAGCATCACGATGTTCGATGTTGATTCCCTCGAACTCCTTCATGCTCTGGTCTTCGTGCACAAAGAGCTGCACCACCTTCACGCCGGAAATATGCTCCTGTAGAAACGTCTTGGTTTGGTCGGCGGCCTGTTGCACCGCGCAGTAAGCGGCGCGAGCT
>JAAXGO010000482.1 GCA_012267425.1 Rhodothermales bacterium | reverse complement strand
GACATGACATCATACGGTGCCAATGCGTTGCAGGTGCCGGTGTTGTGTGCGTATACAGCGAGGATCGGCGTTATTGACACGTCCGCTGCCGATGGATTGGACGCGCTCCAGAGCTACAAGCTGGGCCTCTTCGCCGGCAAGCGAGGATGGCGCGTATTGCACACCTCCAACTCCGAACCCGCCCTCCCTGGTCCGCTCAACCGCGTTGTTGGCGGGGAGTATTTCCAATGGGAGAGCGAGGCCGAACTAGTGGAGCGCATTCTGCGCTTCGTTCGGACCTGAGGACGCTCGGCAAATGGCCGCACTCGACCCTGTGGACCGCATCACGGTCGACAACGACGACACCGGGCTCTTCTTGGTCGCCGGTAGTTTCGAACCACGATCGGTCCGTGCCGCGAGCCTGCTTGGCGGCAATGTTGGTCGGGCAGTCGTGTTCACCTATGATGATACGCTTGATATCGAATCGGGACGCCGGAACACGCGGGAGATCGAGGCGTGCTTACGCGAGAAGTCTCGGGCTCTCGACGTGCTGCACTGCCAAGTGGGCGACCCGTTCAGCGTCGTTCGCGCATTCCACACGTATGTCACCCGAGAGCGGTTGGTAGGCGCTGTTCGAGCCGTAGTGCTCGATGCGACGTGTTTTACAAAACTGCACCTGCTGTTGCTGCTGCGGTTCCTGAGCGACTGGCTGCGCGTGGCCGTGACTCGCATCTGTTACACGAAGCCCTTGGTCTATGCCACAGCGTTTGGGAAAGAGCTGAGCTACGGCATCCGAAAGACGGTTTACTTGCCTTACCGCGCAACGGAGCGAGGAGGCGCGGGTACGGGTTTGATCGCGTTCCTTGGCCATGAACCTCGCCGTTTGGAACGGATCGTCCAAGAAGTTGAGCCGGACCGTTGCGTTGTGTTAGTCGGCGACCCGGGGTTCACTGCCGACATGGCGACCTACAGCAAGCGGGCCAACGCGAGCTTGATTCGGAGGGCCGAGTACGACCGGCACTATCGGCGCGCTGTTGCGCCCACGGATGACATCGACAGGTGTGTCGATGTCCTGATTGAACATCTACACGCGTTGCACGAGGATGGTTGCGGGAGTGTCTATTTGGCGCCGCTGGGCACAAAACTCCAGGCGCTAGCCGTGGACGTACTCAGACGGCGCGAGGATGCGGGTCGACTGTCGTTGGCCTACGCAGTGCCGGACCGTTACGAGCGTCGGAGCTATTCCCAGGGCTCCGACGTGACGGTCGTCACGAGGTTTGCGTACCAGGCGGAGAGAGTAGCGGGCATCTCGCCGATCCCGGCTGGCGGTGCCGTCGTTACTGATGACGACGTGAACACGCTACGGGACGAACTGGGGATCTGAATGACAAGTCTGCTGGACGTGGGCGTCTTGATCAGCTTGCTGGATGCCAACCATGAGCACCATACGGCTGTCATGGGATGGTGGAGCCAGAACGAGGCTCCTTGGGCATCCTGTCCGATCACGCAGAATGGGTACCTGCGGATCGTGACCCAGCCAAAATACGCCAACGCAATCAGTGTTCACGAAGCCATTCACAAACTGACGCAAGCTGTTTCCACAACCGCTCATGTGTTTTTGTCCGACGACATCTCGTTGCTCAACAAACAACATGTCGCGCATCAACACATCCAGGGGTCCTTGCAAATGACCGACATCTACTTGCTTGCGCTGTCGGTCGCGCACGGCGCACGGTTTGTGACGCTCGACACAGGCATTTCCCACGGCGCCGTACCGCAGGCGACCGACGCTTCCGTGCATGTTATCAAGCCTTAATTGCCGCGCTGGCTCGCGCGATCGCGGGGGAGTCCCTTGATTCGATTTTCGCACACGGTTTGAAGAGTGGAGGCGGTGGTAGGCTGCCAGACCATGTGCTCAGGTCGCTATTGGTATCCGACATTGGAGCCACGTTCGACCGACTCGCGAATCTTGGTAATATGTTCGAAGACATCTGTCTCGAATGGTTTCTTCCGACTTACCACGGAGTGGTCGCGGAGAGTCACGCGATTCGATAACCTCGATCTGCGAGGGCGGTGCGCAAAGGCTGCGTCAAAGTCAAAGGCGGGGGGTGCGGCTCTTT
>JAAXGO010000041.1 GCA_012267425.1 Rhodothermales bacterium | reverse complement strand
ATAGCCACTACCTCAGCCGCGTCCAAGTGCGCGAAGAATCTCGTCGGTCTGGGTAAATTTGATGCGGGGCTTTCCGACAGCTTTACCTCGCTTCGTTTCGATGTGATCGATTCGCTGCCAGTCGGCCCACGTGATCGCTTTAGGTTGGCGCTGGCACATGAGGTCGGAAACCGCCGCTGCCGACGGCTTCTCCGGCTCAAAGCACGATCCCACAGCCCAGTCAGCACGCATGGACTTGACTGTATCCAGTGCGTCCGCCTTGTTCGTGCCGATCACTCCGGTCGGCCCGCGTTTGATCCATCCAGCAACGTAGAGCCCCGGAATCGGTTTATTCGTTGCAGGGTCGGTGACGCGTCCGTTTTCACTTGGGACGACACCCCACGCATCGTTGAACGGCACATCGGCGAGTGGCACCCCACGGTACCCCACGGATCGGAAGACTACCTCGGCAGGCAGTTCCTCGTGACGATCCGTATGGCGTGGCCGAAGCCTGCCGTCCGCAGCTTCGTAGAGTTCGTTCTTGACCAGCCGGACACCACCCACATGTCCTGTTCCGTCATCGTGAAACTCAAGCGGCGACACCAAAAAACGAATCGTAAGCAGCCTCGGACGATCCGTCCTCTGATTGCGAGAAAACTGTTCGATCATGGCCACTTTTCTGGTCGTTGCCCTATCGGTGCCACGCTCCAGAACTGCCTTCGTCAGAGTATCCAGCCGCGCCTCGGCCGGAGGCACGAACGCGTCGGCCCCAATCATCTCGCCGAGTTCCTTCGCTTCAGGGTTGGTGAACGCCGCCTGGGCCGGACCGCGTCGGCCCAACATGTAGATCTCCCGAACGCGGCATTCGCGGAGTGCGTCCAAGGCGTAGTCTGCAATATCGGTCGACTCCAACTCCTCGATCGTTCGGCAGAGGATGCGGCTTACGTCCACGGCGACGTTGCCGACGCCCACTACCGCCACACACTCATGCGATAGATCGAATTTCAGATGCCGGTACTCAGGATGTCCGTTGTACCACGCAACAAAGTCTGTTGCCGAGTAGCTCCGCTGCAGCTCCTCCCCCGGAATTCCGAGACGGCGATCTACCTGTGCTCCTGTCGAAAAACAGACTTGGTGATAGTGCCTGCATAAGTCTTCGAGTCCGACGTGTGTGCCATACTCCACGTTGCCGAAGAAGCGGAATACCTCTGACTTCGCGATCCGATCATAGACGCGCGTGACGTTCTTGATCTTCTGGTGATCGGGCGCGACACCACTCCGTACGAGGCCGTACGGTGTCGGGAGTTTATCGAAGAGATCAACTTCCACCGACGAGCTTCCCTTGAGCAAGTGCCCGGCCGCATAGAAGCCAGCAGGTCCCGCGCCGATAATAGCGACACGAACCGGGTTGTCGGCAGTTCCCAATGGCATTGCAATAACAGCGTAGAGGACGACGATGGCTGCCGACAGACACGAAAACCGTTAGTCCCAAATGGACTGGCAAAAACTACGTCCGACGACAGTCTCGTGCAATGAGCCCACCATGGCGGGTGGATCAAGCAGCGGGGGATGCGGCTTTAAGTTCAGGAATTTCTCGCTTACGGAAGCAGAATGACATGCTCTCCGTGCTCAGGATGTGCGGAGCAGTTCAACCAACGTGTGGCTGCTAAGGACCTGCGTGATTACCGCAAGAATGGTCCGAAGCAGACGGCTGTGATGCTTATCGATGCGCTCGTGACCATCGGCGTTGGACAAATGACGCTCCTGGACATCGGCGGCGGAGTGGGTGCTGTACAGCACGGACTACTTGATGCGGGCTGCATTCGCGCTATTGCAGTTGACGCTTCTCCGGCCTACGTGGGCGCTGCACGCAAGGAAGCGGTCCGCCGCGGCCTGGACAGCCGCATCGCATTCCTCGTAGATGATATCGTGACGGCAGACGTGGATGCCGCTGACATTGTCACGCTCGATAGGGTAGTCTGCTGCTACGCGGACGTTGAGGCACTCATCACGCGCAGCGCAGATCATGCCCTCCGCCTCTACGGTCTCGTGTATCCGCGTCTCACTCGATGGACTCGCCTTCTTTTCGCTGCGCTCAACCTGACACTTCGGCTGAGACGGCATTCGTTTCGGGCCTATCTGCATGCACCCTGCGACATAGACCGCTTGATCCGCCAATGCGGGTTTGCCCCGCTCTCGTCTCAGGAGACAATGGTGTGGCAGGTCGCGCTCTACAAGCGCGTTGACGGTACCTAAGCAGCCCATGCAGCAGAATCGATACCGCAAAAGGATGACACCCATATAGAACGCACCCGAGGCCACTGCTTGAAGCGATGAAGCGCCTGGTCCGTTTGTTCTGCCTTTTTCTTTTTCTTGCTGCAAGCGGCTGCTCGTCACTTCGGCAGGCGGCGCAGAATCAAAAATGTGTCCTTAACGCCGACAGACCGTACGACGTCGTCGAGATCGATCCTGAGCGGCACGTCGTTCGTCTGTACTGGACAGATCCGCAAGGGCAGCCATTCCTCACCATTAAGCGGTTCAGGGAATGGATGGCCAACCAACCAGACAGCCTCGTTGCCGCAACAAACGGCGGAATTTATGAGCCAGGCTACGTTCCGACGGGGCTCTTCGTGGAAGACGGCACGGTTCGGATTCCGCTCAACCTGCGAAACGGTGACGGAAACTTCTATCTCAAACCCAATGGTGTCTTCGCACTGACCGCTGGCGGTGTACTCGTCGTGGAAGCATCAGAGTTCGAATTCGTCACAGACTCCGTACAGTATGCCCTCCAATCCGGCCCCCTCCTTGTCGACAGGGGTACGATCAATCCTGCGTTCAATCGAGGGTCGGCCAACTGCCGCCTGCGGAGCGGGATCGGCGTTCGCGGTGACGGGCATGCGTTCATTGCCATCTCGAACGGTGCCGTCAATTTCTTCGACTTCGCTACATTCTTCCGTGACAATCTCGGCTGCGAGGAGGCGCTCTATTTGGACGGAGCAATATCCAGCCTCTGGGCACCCGGAATAGGGCGCTTCGAGCAATCGAGCAAGAGGTACGCAGGCATCCTGGCCGTCCTGGCGAAGAATCTCTGATGGGCAGGCCGAAGAGTGGGTTGCCCCGCCAGGATTCGAACCTGGAACCTCCTGGTCCAGAGCCAGGCGCTCTGCCAATTGAGCTACAGGGCAGATGAAGGGCAATCAATGCCCAGCAGCCGCCGCTGTTCCGATCAAGGCAACGCTCGGATGGGTGGCCCGCCAGTCGTCGAGCTGTCGAGCAATGATTTCGTGCACACGATCTCGCAAGGCCGCCGTGTCCTCTATCTTCAGCCCACTGGTATCAACAGGCGTAAGAACACGCAGTCTTATTTCAGCCGGACTGAACTTCCAACTGTTTTTCGGAAGTACGCCGCGCGTTCCGTCCACAACAAGTGGCAAGACCGGGACCTTGGCGACTATCGCCAGCCGAAATGCTCCATCGGTAAACGCCCGGAGCCGTCCGTCGCGGGACCGCGTACCTTCCGGAAAAAACATCACACTGCATCGATCTCGGAGATACTGGCGAGCACTGACCATGACTCGCGCCCGGCTTGACTTGTCACGCCGATCGACACGAATGTCGCCGGCCAGATACATAAGCCAGCCAAGGACAGGAATCTTGAACAATTCAGCCTTAGCAATCCATTTCATTTCCCACGGCAGACAGCAGATGATCGGAATGTCCACCATCGACTGGTGATTGCATACGACCACATAGGGATGGCTCAATTCCTGCGTGGTCACGCCGTCGACCCGGATCTGCCAGACCGAATTAAGCGTCGCCATCAGCTTACCCACCCAGCGAAAAAGCCGTCCCGTTGTGCGGTGGGCAGGATCCCGCTCGAATAACCGTGCGATCGCCAAGAGCGGGAGCCAGGTTAAGAGTAATACGATAAGTACCGCCCAAGTTCGTACGGAGAGCCATGCTAATGACATAAGACCAGTAGCAGTGATTGATGATCGGGCTGAAACGCCTCCAAGCAACCGGGCGTTTCAGTGTGCCTGCTTGGGCAGATTCGGCCGGTTACGAACATGGACGACGAGCGATGGATGCACCGGTGTCTGGCCCTGGCGGCCCGGGGTATGAGCCGAGTCTTCCCGAATCCAAAAGTCGGAGCAGTCATCGTCAAGGAAGACGGTGGTGTGCTCGGTGACGGATGGCACGAATCGTTCGGAGCTCCGCATGCTGAAGTCAATGCCATAAACCACGCTGTAGCGCGCTCCGGAACGGAGGCACTTAAGCGATCAACGCTGTATGTCAATCTTGAACCGTGCAACCATGTTGGTAAAACGCCACCGTGCACGGAGCGCATTTTGAACGTTGGCATTCCCCGCGTCGTGATCGGTATGTTGGATCCCAATCCGATGGCAGCAGGCGGTGCAGAGTACCTGAGAGATGCGGGCGTACGCGTTTCGGTTGGGATTCTTGAAACAGAATGTCGTCGCATGAACGAGGGCTTCATGCATGGTTTAAAGAGCCAACGGCCGCTCGTCACCCTTAAGATCGCGCAGACTCTGGACGGATTCGTAGCGCCCGAAAGCGGCGACTCCCGCTGGATTTCCTGCCGACAGGCCAGAGTTCTCGGGCACCGCTGGCGCGCCGAGGCGGACGGAATTCTGATCGGGGCCGGGACGGCTCGGCTGGACGATCCGTCGCTTACCGTACGACACGTTGGCGGCGATCATCCACGCCGATTTGTTCTGGATCGAACCGGCAGCCTACCACCGACGCTCAAGCTCTTTACCGACGCGTACCGCGGTCATACCACAGCAATCGTGCACCGATCAGCCGAGCCAGCGTACGAGTATGCGCTCAAAGAAAGTGGCGGCGCCATATTGCGCACGGACGTCACGGGCGACGGACACCTCGACCTGCGGAGTGCTCTCACGCTCCTCAGGCAGAGCCGCCGGCCCGTACATTCCCTTCTGGTGGAAGCCGGACCGCGACTCGCGTCAGCCCTTCTGCGCGACGACCTCGTCGATCGCCTGTTCGTTTTTGTGGCACCGATGCTTTTCGGTAGCGGCACGCGCACAGTCAGCGCACTGGGTATTGCAAGCCTCGATGACGCGATGAAGTTCGCCGATCACACCTGGGAACGCGTCGGCACGGATATGTTGTTTCGGGGATACAAGCGCGAGCCGTAGCCCAAAGGAAACCGCTCCACGTAGGGCCTGTACTCTTGAGCTCCACGGACAAAGCACGCACGCCGTGTTTACGGGCATCATAGAAGAAGTAGGAATACTCTCCGGGGTGGAACCGTTTGGAGACGCTCGGCAATTGCAGATTAAAGCGCGTCTTGCCGCCGCTCTAACAATTGGGCAAAGCGTCGCCGTAAACGGGGTCTGTCAGACGGTTGTGGAAAAGCACGACAACAAGTTCGTCGTCGTCGCAGTGGAAGAGACGCTACGCAAAACGTCGCTCGGTGCACTCATGGCCGGCAGCCCTGTCAATCTCGAACGTGCCCTGCGATTGTCGGATCGCCTGGATGGGCATCTCGTACTGGGGCACGTAGATCAAGCGGGCACTGTCAGGTCCGTCCACGAGCAGGGCGCAAACCGCCTTGTCCGAGTTGCCTACGACGACCGGTTCAACAAACTAGTCGTCGGTGCCGGCTCCATCGCGATCGATGGCATCAGCCTCACCGTGGCCCACCTGGACAACTCCGAGCTGACGGTGGCTGTCATACCTCATACCTACGCCTACACCAACTGCGCGACGTGGCAGGCAGACACTCTCGTCAATCTCGAATTCGATCTGATCGGCAAGTATGTTGCGCGGCAGGTTGAAGCGTCGGTCGGCTAGTCGATGATGGGCGTCACCGACACGTTCGATACGTGTACGTTCAGGGCGTGATTTATGCGAAGGCCAGCGAATCCGGTGGTCTTGAGATCAGACGCCGGCACACTGGCAACCACCGTGCCGTTTACTGCGAAGTCAGCTGTGGGTCCAGTTATGGAGACCGAAAGTGCGTTCGTTGCTGTGCTCTCGGTATCGGGACCGAACACTTCGATGACATCGTGCGCCGTCCAATCCACGATTATGGCCGTTTTTGCACCTTCCCTACGCTTTATTAGATACTCGCCGCTGTTACGAAGCAGAAAGTAATCGTATGCGATATCGTCGCCGTCCAGATTGCTGCCCCCGAAGAAGACGCCGTACGCTTCGAGACGATCTCCGGGATCGAAGAGATGAACCGTTGCCTCCACTTTGTGGGAGCCATCACTGACCAGGCCAGGATGGTGGAATATTGCGGCGGGCCCCGTGGTGATGTGCCAGCCGGGCGTCATGTTAACGAACCAAATGTCCACTGAATCCTGCACCGAGCCTATCGTAACGTCGTCGCTTGGCCTGTCCAGTCGCACAGTCCACGTAGTCGGCGTTGTCATATTGTCGCCTTCAGGATTCTCCGGGTCGGGTGCATCCTGACCAACTGCGGGCAGGGCGATCACAAAAACGATGAGGGCGAGCAACAAGCAGCGCATGGGGTACTCCGCATTTGGTGTCGTAAGGCCGGCAAAGTGAAAATATAGTGAACATTCAGCTAGGACAAGCAGCTAAAGACAGCCGTCTCACGGTGTCGCTCCTCTGCGAGGTCCCGGTGCAGGCGAACATCGGTTGGGGAATCTACGTTTCTTGAGATTGCGTCTGAGGAACTGCTCATGTTGCACCAGCTCACCGTAATGGATACCGTGGACCGGCGGCGGACCGTGGAATCGGAAAGCTCTGGAGAGCGAAGCGTGTATCTGGAAACCTACGGGTGCCAGATGAACGTCTCCGATACCGAGATCATCGCGTCCGTGCTGCGTGCCGATGGGTTCGGCCTCACTCGCGACCATACGGCTGCTGACATTGTGCTCCTCAATACGTGTGCGATTCGCGAAAACGCTGAACAACGCGTGCGGCGACGTCTGGCATACTTTCGCGCACGCAAGCGCAAGCGCTCATCGGGGCTGACGATCGGCGTGTTGGGGTGCATGGCTGAGAGGCTGCGTCACAAACTCCTGGAAGAGGAGCATCTGGTCGATATCGTGGCAGGCCCCGATGCGTACAGGGACCTTCCTAATCTTCTCCGCGCAACCAATGAAACAGGACAGGCCGCCGTTAACGTGCACCTGTCACGCTCCGAGACGTACGCCGACATCGCACCGGTGAGGTACAATTCCAACGGAGTGACAGCGTTCGTTTCGGTGATGCGCGGCTGCGACAACATGTGTGCCTTCTGCGTCGTGCCGTTCACGCGCGGACGAGAGCGAAGCCGAGCATCCGACACTATTCTGGAAGAATGCGCCCGGCTCGTTGAAAACGGGTACAGGGAAGTAACCGTGCTCGGACAGAACGTCAACTCGTATCGGGACGAGAGTGGGGTCGCGTTTCCGGAACTGCTCTACCGCATTAGCCTGATTTCGCCTACGCTGCGCATTCGCTACTCGACAAGCCATCCCAAGGACTGTTCCGATGAGCTGCTCTCGGTGCACCGAGAGAGGCCAAACGTATGCAACTACATCCATCTGCCGGTGCAGCACGGCAACACGGAGGTACTGCGCCGCATGCGACGGAGCTATACGCGTGAAGACTATGTCACACTCGTAGAGCGTGCACGGACGATATGCCCTGGCATTTCCCTGTCGACAGACATCATAACCGGATTCTGCGGTGAAACGGAAGAGGAACACCGTGACACGCTCTCGCTTATGGCGCATGTACGATATGACCACGCGTACATGTTCATGTACTCAGAGCGCCCGGAGACGTACGCGGCTCGGAAGTATGTCGATGATGTCCCCGAAGAGGTCAAAAAGCGCCGCCTTACGGAAATCATCCGTCTCCAGAATCGCATCTCGTACGAAAATAACCGCACGGAAATCGGGCGCGTCCACACCGTTCTGACCGAAGGCCCGAGCCGCCGCAGCCAAGAGCGCCTCTGCGGTCGTACGGACTCGAACAAGATGGTCGTCTTCGATCGCGCACAGCTCAAAAATGGCAGCTATGCACGCGTTCGCATCACCGACTGCACGTCCGCGACGCTCTTGGGCGAAGTCTGCACGTAATGTCCCAACTGTGCTCGCCGGGCACTTTCGGATCGCGAAAGCGTAGTTTTTGTTGCGCACGGCGCACACTGCGATACATCGATACACCCGGTAGATGGACCGGCAGGCTGTACAGGAACGCTTCGGTATCATCGGCACGTCGCTGGCCATTCAGAAGGTCATCGACCAAACGCGTTTGGTGGCGCGTACCGACGTTTCGGTGCTCATCCAGGGTGAGAGTGGCGTTGGCAAGGAACTCATCGCGAATGCCATCCATGGCCTAAGCGTCCGAAAGCATCGTCCGCTGAAAGTCGTCAACACGGGGGCCATTCCCGAGGGACTTGTCGAATCTGAACTCTTCGGTGCCGAAAAAGGAGCGTACACAGGGGCATCAGAGCGTCGAACGGGCCTGTTCGAGGCGGCTGACGGCGGCACGGTCTTCCTCGACGAGATCGGCGAAATGCCGCAGGCCGCCCAGGTTCGGCTCCTTCGGGTCCTCGAAAGCGGCGCCTTCAACCGAGTGGGATCATCGACCGAACGTACTACGGACATTCGGATCATTGCCGCCACCAACAAGATCCTTGACAGAGAGGTTCAAGCCGGACGGTTCCGGGAAGACCTGTACTACCGTCTCAGCACGGTGATTATCGAGATTCCTCCGTTGCGCGAGCGCACGCAGGACATCTTGCCGATTTTCCACACGTTTCTTTACCGATTGTCGCAGAAGTATTCCACACCCAGTCGCCGTCTTGACCGGGGCGCGCAGGAGATTCTCAGGCACTACCGGTGGCCCGGTAATGTCCGTGAGCTGCGAAACGTAGCCGAACAGGTCGTTGTGCTACATCGCGGCGACACGGTGAGTACAAACGACATCCGTCCAATGCTCCGGGGAGTGACGACCGATACATCGCTACTTCCCGTCCGCCACAACACACCCGAAGAGCCAGACACCTTCCGGGAACGCGAACTGATCTACGGGGCGCTCCTCGACATCCGCCGCAGCATACGGGACCTCCACAAGGAGTTGGCTACCTTCGCGACATTGAACGGCCCACCCGGCGGCGCAGACGGTTTTCCGCACCAGCAACCGCCACCCGCCGTCGGACTCCTCAAACAAGCGGACAAGGGCAACTGGGAAAACGTGATCACCTATGAGGAAGTGAAAGCGGACGGAGACGACTCCGAAGACATCCCTTCCCTGTTGGAGGCGGAACGCATTTTAATTGCGAAGGCGCTGCGTCAGTTCAAAGGCAAAAGGCGACAGGCGGCGGCCGCATTGGGTATCAGCGAACGGACACTGTACCGCAAGATCAAGGACATGGAACAGGACGGCACCAGGAAAGCCGACGCAACGGGGGACCGGTCGTGACAGCACAGCGTTGTGTTCTGCAAATGACATTTTTCGTACCGATCGTGTTGTCGGGTTGTGGATATTACAGCTTTTCCGGCGCCACCATCCCGCCGCATCTGCACTCCATCGCCATTCCTCTCGCAGAGGACAACAGCCTAAGCCCACTAACGCTACTGGACGAGGCCTTCACCGAATTCCTTGTTGAACGCTTTGTGCATCAGACCCGCCTGACGCTTGCGGCCAGTGAAGACGAAGCGGACATCGTCCTGACCGCACGGATCAACCGATACACGAATAATCCTACGTCCGTGACTGGACAAGAAGAGGCCCAGTTCAACCGTGTCACTGTAACTGTGACAGCGCAGTATCACAACCAGGTTGACGATGATACACTCGATCGGTCGTTTAGCAACTTCGAAGATTACGATCCGCTCGTCGGTGGCCTCGAGGCGGAAGAGGAGGCCGCACTGGCGGCCCTTGAGAACATTGCCGACGATCTCTTTACAGCAGCAACGTCGAACTGGTAGCAAATCCGCGTATAAGTCCGTCTCATGGTCATCATAGCCGCACTCTACGCCGCAGCGATGGCCGTCTTGACCGCGTACGGGCTGAATCTTCTGTGGCTCGCTGCGGTCTTTGCTCGCCATGACCGCCTCAGGCCGGGCGGCGTCACCTATCGAAAAGAAGATGTAGATTCGCGCCAAATATGGCCCATTGTGACGGTGCAGATACCGCTTTACAATGAAGCTCTCGTGGCGGAACGGGTCATCGATACATGTGCCGTGCTACAGTATGCCCGCCATCGTCTAGAGATTCAGATCCTTGACGATTCCGACGACGAAACGACCGCAATCGCCGAGCGCTGCGTTCGACGATGGCAGCAGCGCGGCCTCGACATCCGGCATATCCGTCGCACGGAGCGATCCGGCTTCAAGGCTGGGGCACTGCAGGAAGGGCTTCACATGGCGCGAGGGGAGTTCATCGTTATTTTCGACGCTGATTTTGTCCCGCCGGTGAACTTTCTGCTTCGTGCGCTGGAAGGCTTCGACCGAAAAGAAATCGGCATGGTGCAGGCCCGATGGGAACACCTGAACGCAGACGACTCACTGCTTACTCGCGTCCAGGCCTACGGGCTGGATACTCATTTTGCGCTCGAACAATACACCCGCAACCGTGCCGGCTACTTCATGAATTTCAATGGCACCGCCGGAATGTGGCGCCGAGAGTGTATAGAGGACGCGGGCGGCTGGCAATCGGACACGCTCACCGAGGATCTCGACCTCAGCTATCGTGCGCAGCTTCGGGGCTGGCAGTTTCGGTTTTTCTCCGATATGGAGGCTCCCGCAGAATTGCCAGTGGACCTCAATGCACTCCGATCACAGCAGTTTCGCTGGACAAAGGGGGCTGCCGAGACGGCACTCAAGACACTTGGCCAACTGTGGAGGTCCACGCAGCCAGGACGCATCAAGATTCAGGGCACCATGCATCTTACCGCACACTTGGTGTTCCCTGCGCTCGCACTAGTGGCAGTCTTACATGCCCCTCTCCTGACATTAGATGACATGGGCCGTGGCCCGGGTGACGTGTATTTCGCGGTCATGGGCCTTGGACTGGTCGGATTCCTGGGGTTCTTCGTCGCACAGGCTCTCACGCAGCGCCAGCTTTATCCGGATTGGGGCCGCCGACTGTTGTTTTTTCCTTTGTTCATGGCCGGAAGTATGGGCATGGCGATAAACAACACGCGTGCCATCTGGCAGGCTCTACGCGGCAGACGATCGGAATTCGTGCGTACGCCGAAGCGTGGTGACCGGACAGAAGCAAGACGTTGGCGGGCAACACCTTACGCTGATAGGCGCATCCCCGGTATTGCGTGGCTTGAGGCGCTCTTGGCGATCTGGTGTGCAGTGGGTCTCGTGATTTTGATTGCACGCGAAGAATGGGCGGCGTTGCCGTTTCAGGCCGCCTTTGTGACAGCATTCGCGATGGTGAGCGTGTACAACGTCCGGCTGGCTGGTCTCGGACGGTCGTAGCCGCATGACGTATATTGCGTCCGAGCTCTTCTGCCTCTCCGTTACATGGCGAATTTCACGCTTCACAAAGCTGCCCTACTGATAGAAGCCGGGCGAGCCGCGGAAGTCATTGCGAAGCTGAAGGCCCGCGCCATGCGGAAGCCCCAGCACATACCCACGCGGTACGTTCTGGCTCGCGCTTACGAGGCTGCCGGAAGATCGGAAGAGGCCGATAGAGAATGGGCCGCGGCAAGTGAGTGCGTGCCGGCGAATGCCTCTGCTGACGTGGATGCGAGGTCTGCAGTCAGCTCCGACGATGTCGTGGGCCTCGAGTTTACGAGTGCATTTCGTGCGAAACTGGAGGCGATTCTGGCCTCCCAAACCGCCACGGAGCCAAAGCCACCTGAAGACGAAGGGCCCGTACACACGGTGGACGAGGTTGATGATCTGCAACGACTCATCGGCGAGCTGCAGTCGGCTCGTATCGCTGCGATTCATGACGTGGACGATGACGAGGATTTCGGCCTGAATCTTGATAACGATATCGATGGCATGGTGACGGAAACGCTGGCGCGCATTTATGTATCGCAGAACCAGCACGCGGCGGCGGCACGTGTGTACGAGCAGCTAGCTGGCATGCATCCCGACGAAGCCGAACGATTCAACACCCTTGCCGGTGACTTACTGAAGCTTGCCGACGAGCAGTAGTCGCCTGTCTACGAACGGACCGATACCTTTGTCCGACGGAAGCCGACTTGTCGCCGGCCTCATGAGCGGCACGTCACTCGACGGCGTAGACTGCGTAGTGGCACGGCTATCTGGGACGGGTGCAGGTCTCGATATCAGGCAAGAGGCGTTTTTCTGGCAATCCTACCCGGCGAGTCTCCACAGCCTTCTGATGGAAGCATCCGGTGCCGACACCTTTTCAGTGTCCGGGCTTTCGCAACTGAATGTTCGCCTCGCACACGCCTACGCCGAAACGGTCCGCTACACGATGCAGCAGGTGGGACAACCGGTCAGCGACTTGGACCTTGTCGGCTCACACGGACAGACTATACGGCACGTACCTGAAGCTGTTGACTGTGCCGGGCTACAGACGACGTCGACGCTTCAGATCGGAGACCCGTCTGTACTGGCAAATCTGCTCGGCGTGCCAGTGGTCGGCGATTTTCGACTCGCGGACATGGCCCTTGGAGGGCAGGGTGCGCCCCTGGTATCTTATTTTGACTGGATCCGCTTCGCCGCCGAGCACGAGACGCGCGTTTTGCTCAACCTTGGAGGCATTGCCAATCTGACCGTCCTTCCGCAGGGTGGCAGCGCAGACATAGTTTTCGGATTCGATACTGGCCCCGGCAATCTCGTCATCGATTCTTTGACGCAGCGCCTCTTCGATCTACCGTACGATGACCACGGACATCTTGCTGCGTCTGGAATCGTGGCCGACGCGCTTTTGCGCCGTGCGCTGTCAGACCCGTACTTCGCACTTTCGCCTCCCAAATCAACCGGGCGCGAACGTTTCGGCACTGGGTTCGCTCGCACTTTCGAACGATGGGGCGGCGAAGCCAGCGCCACGAGCCTCATCGCGACAGCCACCGAGCTGACTGTGCGGTCGGTTCATTCAGCGTACAGTGAATTCGTTGCTGACACACATCCAACGGACGTCCTCATACTGTCAGGTGGAGGACGACATAATACCTATCTGGTCCGGCGACTGTCCGAAGTCTTCCATCCCGTACCAGTCCGAATCACGGAAGACTATGGGGTATCCGCCGACGCGAAAGAAGCACTCTGCTTCGCGGTGCTTGCCCACGAAACATTCAACCGTGTGCCGACAAGTCTGCCGCTGGTTACCGGGGCAAAGCGCACCACGCTATTGGGCAAGATCTGTCTTCCACGAACGTGATGGACACCACTGACAAATCTGCTGCGTCGCCAAGCATCGCCTCCGTTGGAGAATTCGGCCTCATTGACCGGATGAAGCGCCTGTTGGGCACGCCTGAGACACCGGACGTAGTCCGTGGAGTCGGCGACGATGCCGCCGTGGTACGGATCGGTGGGGGCCGCGTCCACGTTGTGACAACCGACGGCATGATCGAGGACGAACACTTCGACAGAGCCTTCATGCCAATGGAGTACCTTGGCTTCAAGGCGATGTCCGTCAACGTGAGTGACATCGTGGCGATGAACGCATGCCCCCGCTTCGCCGTCATCGCGCTTGGGCTACCAGCAAACACGACCATCGAGGCCGTAGACGCTCTCTACCGGGGATTTCGTAATGCGGCAGACGCGTACGGCGTTACAGTCGTAGGAGGAGACACTACCAAATCCCGGCTTCTTACGCTTGCCCTTACGATCATTGGCGAAGCGACCGAGGATGAGATCGTGTATCGCGACGGCGCACGCCCCGGAGATGCACTCTGCGTGACTGGCAATGTGGGCGCTTCGAAGGCAGGACTGCGGGTACTTCTTCGAGAGCGCGATCGCCTTCACGCGGAGGGCAACTCGTACCATGTAGATCTTGACTCAATACAATACGTTGTGCAGCGACATTTGACTCCGGTGGCCCGTCTACAAGTCATCCGTGACTGGAAGGCGTGTGGAGTGCGACCGTCGGCGCTTGTCGACATATCCGACGGACTGGCTTCGGAGATCCATCATGTCTGCAGGTCAAGTGGCTGCGGGGCCGTGATTCACGCCGCGAGTCTTCCCATAGCTCGTGAGACGCGCCGCGTAGCCGACCAATTCTCCGATGATCCGCATGACTACGCCTTCTTTGGTGGAGAGGATTACGAATTGGTTTTCACCGTGGCGCGCGACGATTTGGACAAGCTTGACCCTGTATCGTTCACCGTCCTGGGCGAGGTAACAGCTGGCGCGGGCGTCGTACAGGTAACTCCATCCGGCTCGTTGGAACCATTGGATGCCGGTGGCTGGCAGCATTTTGCCTAAATAGTGCTTGCCCGAACACTCCAGAATTCGAAACTCGCAGCGAGAGGACCACTTTGAGCGGTACCTCCATGCCGTGCGGTGGACTCAGGGCACGCTTGCGTAGTGTGCTTGTACTTTCTCCAGCCACAAATCGGATATGGAATTCAGCCCACATACCAAATACTGGCACATGTTTGATGACGCCGCTTGCACCGCCACGCTGGAATCCTTCGACGTGCCGAGTATCAAAGAGGCCCTGAGCCGAGGGCGGTATCCAGGTTTAGATCACGTGAACCCCGACCAATCAGGACGTTCCCACTCTGGTCGACACGCAGCATAATGACTATGCCAAAAGACTCCCATTCCGTTCATATTCTGCCGTGACCGCTCTGGGAGAGGCACTTGTTCGCGCTGCTCGCCTTGCTCAAGTGGCAGGCTTTCGGCCCTAGAGAGCACCTCCGCCACGGCACAGCTTCTCGCCGTATTGCTGAAGCAGCGTTTGGCGCTCTTGAATGCGATACATACCGTTGGTCTGGCCTATCGGTGAGCCAGGCGGGACAGTAATCGGCTGCGGAGATTCGCCCTGTCTGTACTCGCGCAGGAGGTATCGATCTATCTGGTCGAACACCATAGCACGGTGGGCAAGCGTCTCCTCATCACGCGCGCGGCCCGGATTTTCCTGAAGCCACGCATGAATCTCGCGCAGCTTCTGCGTGGTCATCACACGCACCGCTGGGGCCGCCCGCAGGTTCGAGGCCAATCCGACGAGCTCGTCGATCCACACCTGCTGCGCCACGCGCTGCAGTTCAGCGGCATACGGATCCGACGGTACGCTCCGTCCCCACGTATGGCTGCTTGCGACTTCAAGGATTTCCTCGAAATCTGGCAGCTTGGGATCGAAATCCGCCTGGTACGTCATGCGGGCTGCCCGCTCCGGGTGCACAAGGAGGCCCAGTACGAGACCTGCCACCACCGCAGCGGGTGTGTACGGATCGAACGTAAGACCAGTGTGTCCCGTAAAGAGCTCACGGTGCTGCGGATAGCCTGGTGGACGCGGTGGTATCAGGGTACGGATGTTTTTGGGAAGGCTAAGGGCTTCAGGCTGTACAACTTTCATCAGTTCCGCGAGAGCCATGCGTTGGAGCTCTCCCGACACCGGGGTCGGAAGATTCCGCGAATCACCGCGAAGGGCGTACGTATACTCAACGCCTCCGAGGAGCTTGACGGTCGCCTCGATCTGGTAGCGATGCCGTAGATACAGCGGCACGAGAACTTCCTCGAGGAGCGCCAGCGGTCGTCCGTTGCGAACCGTCGCCTGGCCGAAACGCCCAAGAGCAACCTCGCGGACGCGCATTTCGTGGGCCAGCGCGCCGACCATGTCTGCGCCGTTGTCCCACAGATTCGACAACGGATGTGCCGCACCTGCTGGACGTGCGTCGGCGTCGGTGATGTAGTGCAATCCGCGCTGGTGGGCAGCGTCCAGTATCTGTGTCAGGAATGCTTCCTCGTCGACACCGTGCGGCGCCTGCGCGTAACCGTACGCTATGGCGACCTTGTCCCACTCACCAATCCCGGTCGCATAGGCGTTGTTAAGCGATATATTTCCATTATCGTCAAGCGTCACAAAGGGTGCTGGGTAATCCATGACGGAGCTTCGTCCGTTGACGGAAGCGGCAAAATTGTGGCTTAGGCCCAAGGTGTGGCCAACCTCGTGTGCCGACAGCTGCCGGATACGTGCCAGCGACATCTGAAGCATCTCGTCGGCTTCCGGAGACACAGGACCCCCGCTTGCTGAATAGGCATACGGTGCCAGAAGTCCCTCCGCAATCAAATAATCCTGCCTGACGCGCAGACTGCCGAGCGACACGTGCCCCTTGATGATCTCTCCAGTCCGGGGATCTGTCACTGACGATCCGTAACTCCAGCCGCGCGTAGCCCGATGTACCCACTGGATCGTGTTGTAGCGCACGTCCATCGGATCAGCATCCTCCGGTAGGACCTCGACGCGGAAGGCATTTGAAAAACCTGCCGCTTCGAACGCGTCCGCCCACCAGCGAGCCCCCTCGATGAGCGCCCCGCGAACCGGTTCCGGCGTTCCCGGGTCCAAGTAGTAGACGATTGGCTCCACTGGATCGCCAACCACGGCGGACAAATCATTCTTAATGAGCCGGTGCCGGCGGATGAAGCGGCGCGTAATGTCTTCGCCGATTTCCACGGCGTAGTCCCGCCAGGCATGCGCACCGAATCCCGAGGCAGGATGAAACGTGCGTGGGGAAAAGCCTTCGCCAGGTAGACGTACGAACGAATGCCGTACGCGCACCATCAGTGCCGTCGGATCCGCGGCAACGTCCCGGATCAGCGGTCCGGGGTCTTCACTGGTAAGCGTGATACGGGCCTCCATCTCCGTATTGTCCGGAAACGCCTTGAGCATCTCCTGGACCGGCGCACTCCGAGACTGCTCCAGGCTGTAACTCCCTTGATTCATCTGCCGCAAACGGCGCGCAATACCGTGCACATCGCGAACTACGAATTCCGTTGCATCGACGAGAATGCGGCCATCGGATTCGGCTACCACTTCGAACCCCCATACCACACCCTCAGCGAACGCCTCGCGCACTGACGCGCTCTCGGCTGCATTCCCGCTGCCTGCCCGGTATCGCAGATTGGGCACTACCAGAAGCACCTTTGGACCGATACGCTCGAAGTGGACAACACGCGTCTCACCGAGTTGACTTCGATCCAGTCCGATGTCGTTGGACCCAAGTCCCGCAACGAGCGAGTTGACGTAGAGGAAATCCTCGCCTATGGCTGAAATTTCGAGATAGACCTTTCCGGCTGCCTTGTCCCAGAACAGTGGGAAAAAGCCGTCCCGTTGGTCGAACGACGCCGTCATGTCTTCGATTGAGGGACGAAGCTGGCCCACGGCAGAGCCTGTAACGAAGAGCAGCACGGCAAGAAGGAAACACAGTCGAATACGCATGCCAATCGGTCTGTTGGTGCGAAGGATGACCTCAGAATAAATGCCTATCCCGTTGTATTCAAGAATCGGGCCTGCGCGGCTACCGCATTGAATTCCTTAATTCTTTGCCGTCGTTCGGGCGGGGGCCGGACTCCCTTACGGTCACTTGGCTGTATGATGCGGTATCTTCCGACTCTTGCTCTCTGATCAGCCAAGCCATGGATTCACATCACGCGACGGGCAGGATCGTGCAGGTGGTAGGTCCGGTAGTCGACGTCGCCTTTACAGCAGATGGCGTCCCGGGAATTCTCAACGCGCTGGAAATTGACCGCGGCGAGCTCGGCGTGCTCGTCCTCGAAGTGCAGCAACACCTTGGGGAAAATCGCGTACGTGCTGTCGCGATGGACTCGACGGACGGTCTGACGCGAGGTACCGAAGTCGTCGACACAGGCCAGTCCATCGCCATGCCGACGGGCCCTGATATTCGCGGACGGCTCTTCAACGTGGTCGGCAAGGCCATTGACGGTCTTCCGCAGCCAGAAGCGGAGTCTCACCTACCCATCCATCGAGAACCACCGCCTTTTTCCGATCTCTCCACTACCGTGGAGATGCTGGAGACGGGTATCAAGGTTGTCGATCTCATCCAGCCGTATGTGCGTGGCGGCAAGATTGGACTATTCGGCGGTGCTGGGGTCGGAAAGACGGTCCTGATCATGGAGCTCATAAACAATATCGCAAAGGCGCACGAAGGACTCAGCGTCTTCGCCGGTGTGGGTGAGCGGACGCGCGAAGGCAATGACCTTCTGCGCGAGATGATTGAAAGCGGCGTCATGCAGTACGGTGACACTTTCCGGGAAGCACTCGAGGAGGGCCGCTGGGACCTGTCGGCGGTCGACATGGAGAGAATCAAGGAAAGCAACATTAGCCTCGTTTTCGGGCAAATGAATGAGCCACCGGGCGCACGTGCCCGCGTCGGGCTCTCCGGGCTTACGATTGCGGAGTATTTCCGTGACCTGGGCGGACGCGACGTGCTGCTATTTATAGACAACATTTTTCGGTTCACTCAGGCGGGTTCAGAAGTTTCCGCCCTCCTCGGCCGCATGCCCAGCGCTGTCGGCTACCAGCCGACACTGGCCACCGAAATGGGCGAACTGCAGGAGCGCATCACCTCCACTAAGCGTGGTTCCATCACATCGGTACAGGCCATTTACGTGCCGGCGGACGATTTGACGGACCCTGCACCGGCAACTGCGTTTGCTCACCTGGATGCTACGACGGTCCTCTCGCGGCGGATCGCCTCATTGGGCCTGTATCCGGCCATCGACCCGCTGGACTCCAACTCGACCATCTTGACACCCCGTGTGGTCGGCGACAAACATTACGACACGGCCCAGGAAGTAAAGCAGCTGCTGCAGCGCTACAAGGAGCTCCAGGACATCATCGCCA
>JAAXGO010000481.1 GCA_012267425.1 Rhodothermales bacterium | reverse complement strand
GTGGTCGTGTCCTACTACCACGGCCTGGCCCACGCGCTCCAGGCCCTGCAAGTGGAGCTGCCGGACGGGACGGCGGATGCGCTGACCTACTGATTTTCGTACTCAACGGAGGCAGCCATGTGAGATGAGTGGGTAGGCGACTGCGGCGACCTTGGAAAGTACGGACTGTTGCGGGTCCTTACCGGGTACCCCCGATGCTCTCGAAGACGAGAGGCTGAAGTTGGGCGTGGTTTGGTATTACAACCGTAATGCTCCTGACGCTGAGCTACCCGCGAAGATGCAAGGCTCGTGGGGCGATTTGTATCGCAAGTTGCAAGAATTGCGGTACGCAGAAAAGCGTACTGTAGCTCACGTACAATGCATTGGGATCCTCCCAGACAACACGGCTTATTACGCCCGAGAGGTTTGTCGCGGCAAGAACGACCCCGATGCCTGGTACGGCGAGGATTACCTCGAAGCGTGGATTGTGTGGGAAGGCAATTACGCTTATATGGACCATTACCCTGTACCAGTTCGTCGAGCCACTGCTGGACGATTTGGGCATCGACCTGCGCCCCCACCCTCACTTCATCGCCAAACGAGAGTGGGAGCCGAACAAAGAGCGGATCCTCAAATGAGCCCTTCGGAGCTCATCGCCTTGGCACGCGCTTCAGTCAACAGCGTAATCACGGGCGGCGCTGCTCCGGTTAGCCAGACTGAACTGCGACGCACCGTCAGCTGCACCTACTACGACATGTTCCACACGCTGGCGTTGAGCAACGCTAATACCCCAACGACATGCGCCGCGACCTTGCCATCCACATTCTCACCAACGTCCGCAGCGACTGACGGCCCAACCCCATCCGCCCACCCACGGAGGTCACAACATGCCAGCCGACTACGCGTATCTCGTTCAGATGGACATCCCCGCCGAGCACGAAGCCGATTTTAACCGCGTCTACGACACCGAACACGCCAAGTACATCTGCAACGCACCGGGCGTGCACTCGTGCATCCGATACTCGCTGGAATCAA
>JAAXGO010000040.1 GCA_012267425.1 Rhodothermales bacterium | reverse complement strand
CCTTACTCTGCTTAGTCTGGAGGATCTTTCCATGAAGCTACTTGGCACGGCGCTGCTGCTCCCGCAGGACATGGCGACCGACGATGGCGTTATCAACCTGTTGGTCCGGTATTTCAATGAGGGCGGCGACTTCATGTGGCCCGTCCTAATCATCCTCATCGTAGGGCTGGCAATCGCGTTCGAGCGGGTCATTTCGCTGAATCGGGCAGACGTCAACACGCGCAAGTTCATCGTCGATGTCAAAAAGGCGCTTGAAGAGAGTGGCGTGCTGGGTGCCGAGGAGGTCTGCGCAAATACGCGCGGACCGGTGGCATCGGTCTTCCAGGCGGGCCTCTTGCGCGTCGACGAAGGCATCGAATCCGTCGAAAAGGCGGTCGTATCCTACGGATCGATCGAAATGAGCTTTCTGGAGCGTGGCCTCGTGTGGCTGTCGCTGTTCATCGCACTGGCACCGATGTTCGGCTTTCTCGGTACGGTCATCGGGATGGTCGCCGCATTCGATGCGATCGAGGCGGCCGGTGACATTTCGCCGAGCCTCGTGGCGCGCGGCATCAAAATCGCTCTGCTCACAACCGTCTTCGGTCTGATCGTGGCCATCATCCTGCAGTTTTTCTACAACTATGCGGTATCAAAAATCGATCGCATTGTCGTCGAAATGGAAGAGGCGTCAATCGAATTGATCGATTCGCTGGTCATGCTAAAGGCCGGTCATCCGGTTTCCGGTAGTTCGGACGCTGGCTAGGAGCGTCATCCGCTCGCCTTTGCGGAAGCCGGCATGCTGGCTTGCGCTCACCGTGAAATTCGACAGCTGATCATGGAAGTTATTGCCATTTACATCGTGTTTGCCCTTCTGGGGCTGGGCCTTCTGGGGATGGTCTTCTTCGGCATTCGGAGCATTACCTTCGGCAAGGTAAACCTATCCACGATAGGCTTCGTGTGCGCACCGTTTCTGCTTCTTCTCATCTTGGGATTCACGATGTCTTCGTGGGCGGAAGCGGGGATCATGACGATAGCCATAACGCTTCTCGGAGCGTTGGCGGCTCTCTTCTATACGGGTTTCAGAGGCCTGTTTTTGTAATCCAACCGGAGAATCCGATGGGAGTACTGGGCAAAAAGAAGCAGCGGCGTGAGGCGGAGATTCCTACCTCCTCGATGGCCGACATTGCCTTCCTTCTTCTGATCTTTTTCCTCGTAACCACGACGATCGATGTCGACACGGGAATTGGCATGACGCTGCCACCGGAGCTCGACGAGGAAGTCGAGCCGCCGCCCGTCAGGGAGCGCAACATCCTCAAGATTCTGATCAATGCGCAGGGTCAGGTTCTTCTGGAAGACCTGCCGTCCAGCGTCGGGCAGATTCGGGATGAAGTCTTGACTCATGTTAGAAACAACGGAGTCGACGACCGCTATGCGGAGTCTCCGACAAAGGCCGTCGTGTCTATCAAGACGGACCGTCAGACGCCGTACAACCTGTACATCCAGACGCTCGACGAGGTCTGGATGGCGTATTTTGAGATCTGGGATTCCGATGCGCGCAGTAGGGGTTTCAGCCAGTACACAGAGTACCGGGCGTCGTTGGAAGACGGACAGGAGAACGAGATTCGCAAGACGTGGCCAGCGCAGATTTCGCTTGCCGAACCCGATCCGGGCGACAGTTGAATCGTTTCGTGCACCACAAAACGCATACCCGGATCTGAGGAGGACCCATGGGCCATTTCACGAAAAAGAGCAAAGCAAAACCAGAGATCTCGACGGCCTCGCTGCCCGACATCATCTTCATGCTGCTCATTTTCTTCATGGTGACCACCGTGTTGCGTGAGCAGGAAGTCCAGGTAAGGACCATTCTGCCGCAGGCGGAGGCACTGACCAAAATCGAACAGAAGCGGTACGTCTCCTATGTCTGGATGGGGCCGGAGAAACTGCGAGGAAACCGGTTCGGGGATACCAAGGTGCAGATAGACGATGCGTTGATTGATGACATGACGTCCATTCGCACGATAATGTACCGCAAGCTCACCGGTGAGCCGAGACTCATCGTCTCACTGCGCGTCGACGAGGAATCGGAAATGGGAGTCGTTACGGACGTGCAGCAGGAATTGCGGAAGGGAGGAACGCTCCGGATCAACTATTCATCCAAGCGTGATATTTCTAATCTGTAAGAAGGCGGTGGCGCATCGAATCGTTTCTGAAAGCTCCGTCCGCGGGGCTTTCGGCGTTTAAGGAGCAGGTCGATGGCGTATGAGGTGACGCTGATTCCCGGTGACGGTATCGGACCCGAGGTGATCCGTGCCGCCGTTCGCGTACTGGAAGCGACGGGCTTGGAGTTCGAGTGGCACCGATTCGATGCGGTGGGTGCGGCGGGCGTGGAAGAATGTGGATCGCCGCTGCCGGAAGCAGTGATTGATTCCATCCGCAGCAACCGCGTAGCCCTAAAGGGACCTATTAGCACGCCCGTCGGCAAGGGCTTTCGAAGTGTTAACGTGACGCTTCGGCGCCGGCTTGACCTGTTTGCCAACGTGAGGGTCTGTCGAACACTGCCGAGCGTACGGTCCCGTTTTGACAACGTGGATCTTATCATCTTCCGGGAGAACACCGAAGGGCTGTATTCCGGCATCGAGAATTACGACGCTCGGCTTGAAATTGCGGATTCGATTGCCCGAATTACACGCCGCGGCTCGGAACGTATCATTCGTTTCGCGCTGGAGTATGCCCGTAGGCACGGGCGCCGCAGGATGACCCTTGTGCACAAAGCCAACGTGCTCAAGCTCAGCACGGGAATGTTCTTGGAAGTGGGCCGCGACTTGGCCGGCTTGTACCCTGAAATCACCTTTGACGACCGAATCATCGACAACATGGCGATGCAGTTGGTGCTCGCTCCTGAAAAATGGGATTGCATCGTTACAACGAATCTGTTCGGCGACATTTTGAGCGATCTAGCGGCCGGTCTCGTGGGTGGCCTCGGCGTGGTTCCCGGAGCCAACATCGGCGAGGACATCGCAGTGTTCGAGGCCGTGCACGGTAGTGCTCCCGACATTGCGGGCCGTGGGCTCGCCAATCCAACGGCCGTGATCCGGTCCGGCGTCATGATGCTGCGATGGCTGGGAGAAAGTGAGGTGGCAGATCGTGTGGAGCGGAGCGTAGAAGAGCTCTTTCAGCAAGGGGAACATCTCACCCGCGATGTTGGCGGGACGTGTTCGACGACCGAATTTGCCGATCGTGTTGCCGATCGTGTTGCTGTCTGAACCCGCCCGTTTATTCAAGTGATAGCCCATGATTCAGCGCATACAGTCTGTCTACCTTACCGCCTCCGGCGCAGCTCTTATTGCACTCTCGCTGAGGGTGTTTACGCTGTCAAGTTCCTCGTATGCCGGTGTGGCGGCGGCGATGGCGGTTATCGTGTCCCTGGGTGCTGTGGGGGCAGTGTTCCTGTTCAAGCACCGTTCACAGCAGCGGCGGCTCATCGTGCTGGTTCAAGTCGCGACAATCGCTTTAATAGTCGTGTTCTTTGGAGGACTGTATCTGGAAGGAGCGCTGCAGGTCCGGACGGCACAGGGCGTCGATACAGCGAAGGCAATCACGTTGCTGCTCCCGATTGTAGCGTATCTGCTGCTTGTTTTGGCACGGCGTGCCGTCACCAAGGACATCGGTCTGGTCCGGTCGGTGGGGAGCTTGCGGTAGCGAACGTATGTGCCGACATCCTTTGAATAGCGAGGTTCGGTGCAAGAATTCTTGGAGAGTGTTTCTGAAAATGGTATATTCAGCACATCACGAGAAAACCAGCCGTGGATGCGCCTGATCGAGTTGTTCGACTTTTTCCCACAGGGGCAGAATTCGGGATGCGTGTGAGAATTCTGCCCCACGCCCGCAACGACGCCGCTTCGGCGGCGTCTCGCCCTACTTTGTGCTACGATTTTTTTCGCCGCTGGATTGCGTCTTACGTGGATATTTTAGAAACTACGGCGTGCCGCTGCTGCTACCCAAACCGGACTGTATGATCAACGCCGTTACTGCATCCGGAAGTTCGTGTGAGCTGCTTTGCCGCGGTTTCGAGAACGGAGCCCGGCGAGGCGTGCATGGTAGAGGTCTTTGCCGGCGGCGCTTTGCCGTGCGCGTTTTTAACGATGGCCGAGGCTCATGCGAGACAAGATGACCGTGCAAGGCGGTGGCCTAGTACGAGGCCGAGTCAATTCACCTACTCCTGCATACGAGGATACCCCCATGCTTCTACGCACTCTTCCAAGAACCCGTATCGTCACCCTTGCGGTGATGCCGATCTTGTTACTGGGATTTGCAGGCATCGCCTGGGCACAGGACTTCAGCGCCGCTCCGAAAAAAACACTTACAGAAGAAGAAGCGGTGCCGGGCGTAGTCTATATCCGGTATGCAGACACCGAGACCCGTGCAAGGGCAGAGGCGCACAGCATACCCGGCACGCTTGAATTAGCGAAGACGGTCTACGGTGTGACGTCGGTCGAACCTGCCTTCCTGATGCTTGACACGTATGTGTCCAACAACGCGGTGGTGCCGAAAAGCGTTGAGGCTCTTCGAAACGTACACTTAGTGCGCTATAGCGGTCCATTCGATCCGCTTCGGGTCGCACAAACCTTGCAGAGGGATCCCAACATTGTGTTTGCGGAACCAAAGTACATTGACCAATTCGTGGACGACGTACAGCTTCCGACGGTACCCAACGACCCTCGCTTCGAGGGCCTAGAGTACATGGAACGGATGCAGATGACGGACGCGTGGGACGTGGCCAAGGGCGAAGACTCTGACGTGGTTGTTGGCATCGCCGACGGCGGCACGGAGTGGCGCCACGAGGATCTGGAAGGCAACGATTGGGAGAATCCGGGAGAGATACCCAACAACGGGGTGGACGACGACGATAATGGATTCATTGACGACATTCGTGGCTGGAATTTCCCCGATAACAGCAATGACCCAACGGGATTGGCAAACCTCCCAATCGCCGCCGCTCACGGCACCACCGTAGCCGGTGTGGCGGCTGCATTGACTAACAACGAACTGGGTTCGGCCGGTACGAGTTGGAATGCAAAGTACATGGCTATCAACACCAGCTGCGAATTCTTTAGCGCCGTGTGCTACGGATACGAGGGGATACTCTATGCTGCGACCAACGGGGCCACTGCCGTTAACGTCAGCTGGGGCGGTGCTCCATATTCGGAGGCCAATGAAATGGTCATCCAAGCGGCCTGGGACATGGGAACGCTGGTCGTCGCCGCGGCCGGTAACGGTGGCACCAACATAGACATCAACCCGTTTTATCCGGCCTCCTATGACCACGTACTCGCGGTAGGGGGAACGTGGGATACGAGCGACCGCAATTTCTATAACTACGGAACCAGTGTCGGCGTATTCGCAGCGGCGGTATTCGTTGACGGCCCAACGTCTAACGACGGATACCGCTTGGCATTCGGAACGTCGTTTTCCGCGCCACAGGTGACCGGCATCGCCGCGCTCGTTAAGACGAAGTTTCCCGACTACGGGGTTGGAGCCATTCGAGAGCAGCTACGCCAGACCGCAGACAACATCGACGATGTAAATTCCCCGTTCCTTGCTGGGCTGTTGGGTAAAGGTAGGGTGAATGCCTACCGCGCTGTTACTGAGACCGGTTTTCCGGGATTGCGTGCGACAGCCTTTAATCTCATCGAAGAGGTTGATGACGATTTTCTAGCCTCGGGCGAGACCATCCAGGTCGACGTTGAGATTACCAACTACCTGTCGCCCGCCAGTGGTCTCAAGATCGAAATAAGTGCGGATGAACCCTTCGTCAGCTTCGAGTCTGCGACAGCGGACATTGGAACCCTCGGCATGGATGAGAGCGCAGTCGCATCATTCTCGTTCACACTGTCGGACGACACGCCCTACAAATCTTCCTTCACTCTCCAGCTTGAAGCGGAGGCGGATGGCTACTCGGAGGTACTAAAATCGATCCCACTGGATGCCAATGGATTCCAGATCGCCACGCACAACACGGGTGAGATACAGTTTGACATTACCAGCGAAGGCAACTTCGGCTTTCTCGGGTTTCCCTTCAGCGAAGGAAACGGGTGGGTCATAAAGGATGCCACTGACTTCCCCGACCAGGTCATCTGGGAGGCTGGAATGGTCGTTGGTACGGGTCCCAATCAGGTATCGGATGTGGTCCGTAGCGTCTTTATCTCGACCTTTTCTCAAGACGAAGATTGGGTTCGCAAGGGGGGCACGTCGCTCAAGTTTAATGGGTCGGGCCAGAAGGCGCATCAGGAGGGGTCCGTAATCCTCGACGACAAGCCTGCACCGAATCCGACCGGCATCGAGATCTTGCAGGAGTCATACTCCAACCAAGGTGAAAACCTCGATGATCACGTTTTGCTCGATCTTACTCTGAAAAATACTACGAGTCAGACGCTCAGCAACGTCCATGTCGGGTTGCACTTCGACTTGGATGTGGGCTTATTTTTATATGACCGTGCCGGATACGACCCGTTACGAGGTCTCGGTTACCTGCAGCGGGGATCCGCCTATACGCCGTTGTTTGCTGGAATAGTGCCACTCAACGCTTGGGCTCCGCAGCATTTCACTGCCGTCAACATGAGGGGCTTCCACATCTCGGAGACGAATGACTCATTTAAGTGGCAAACCATAACTGGTGGCATTAATATTCCAAACCCGGATCTGGAGTCGGACTATGCTATATCTCATTCGTTTGGTCCGTACACGATTGCTCCGGGCGGAACCGCGAAGGCTGCCTTCGCCATGGTTAGCGGCAAGAGCTTGATACATCTGCAGAACAACGTCGACGCGGCGTTGTATCGCTGGGACACCGTCCACGAACGGGCCGTTCGCGCTCAGTTTATCCAAACCGTTTCTGACGGGTCTGCGGTTGACGTGTATCTCTACGACCAGCGGGCCGTTAACGATGCGCCTCCTCGGCTCGTGACCCCGTATGCACCAGTCCCAGTAATTTCTGGCCTCCCTTTCAAAGTCGATATCGTGGCGGCGGGTGATGCGGACAATTCAAATCCGCTGCACACCGAGGTCTTGCGAGTCACGTGGGGAGATTCCTACAACTACATAGTACAGGGCACGGCGGATGCGGTGGCTACAACGGTGGTTTCCAAAGCGCGAAAGTCGTCCCCCGCACACAATACTGCTACGTTCTACATAGCGCACGGAGCCCCCAACCTCGGAGAATTGAATGTTCGCCTGCTCAGTGCAGACGATTACAGTGAAGTTCTGGATGTCCTTGACGTCATCGACTATGGTGAGGCTACAAGATACGTGCAGCTGATACCAGACGTGTACATTGTGGAATTCCAGAACGAGGGCGGGTACGAGGTTGGCGTATGGCGACTAGATCTGAACGGACAGGAGGGGACGGCATCCAGTCTGCATCTAAATGGTATGGGCACGTCCGGTCGGCGTCCGAATCTCGATCTAATCCATATTTCTCCCTTAGGTATGGTTTCCCTGACGCCGAATATCACATCATCCGAAACTGCAGAAGCTCTTCCAGAGGACTTTGTCCTGCACGGTAACTACCCCAACCCGTTCAATCCTTCGACGAGAATCCAGTTTGACCTGCCTTCGCCGGCGAGGATTACGGTGGATATCATCGACCTCCTCGGACGTCATGTCATGACGACGCAGCCCGAGGAATTCCAGGGTGGGACAGATCGTTTCATTACGCTTGATGCCTCGAGCTTGGCGTCTGGTACATACATATACCGTATTCGTGCGGAGATGGCCGGCCAGACCGCCATGCAATCCGGACGGATGCTGCTGATCAAGTAAATGATAATGTCCGGAAGCAAAATACCGCGACGTCGTAAACCAGCGAGTGTTGATCCATGAGCACGCGCAAGCGGCAGATCCACGATGCGGCGAAAGTGCGCCACGTACGGATTGGCAGCCGTCTGCGTATGCCTGGGCTGCTCGCCCACCGAGACCAGTGAGGAAAAACATGAACCAACTTCATCTCTGCTGCAGCCGCCGCCTTGCGATTGCGATATTGACGATTGGACTCTTTCTTGTGTCCGGCATGTCGTCTTCGCTGTTCGCTCAAGGGCTACAACAGTACAACCGCAAGGCGCCGCCTTCGGAAGAAGATGTTTTCTTCGGGCGTGTTTGGGTCAAGTTCAAGCCGGATGTGTCCGTGGCCGTCAGCGGCACAAAGACGGGCTTGGCATACTTTGATCAAGCGGCGCAGGCTTACGGCGTTAACGCGATCAACCGTGCTTTTCCGATTCTGGAGCACTACGCGTCCAAGCGTCAGCTTTCGGATTCCTGGGAGGAGCTCCGGAACGTCTACGAGGTCCACTACGATGGGCCGTACAACCCGCTGCACGTTGCCGAGGCGCTTGCGGGCGAACCGGACGTAGAATTGGCCGAGCCCATCCCGATCATGAAACTTGTCGGAGACGTCTCGTCCCACATGCTGGTACCGAATGATTCTCTGTTCGACGAACAAGAAGACTATCTGGATCGAATCCATGTGCCAGAGGCTTGGGACCACTTCAAGGGAACTGATACGGATGCTGTCATCGCCATCCTGGACGGAGGCACCAATTGGAAACACGAAGACCTGGGTGGCAACCTCTGGGCAAATAGCGGCGAAATTGCCAACAACGGCGTTGACGACGATGACAATGGATTCATCGACGACGTACGGGGGTGGAATTTTGCCATTGGCACAAACGACCCGACAGGACTTTCAGCGACCCCGAATTCCGCCAATCATGGTACCCTTACGGCGAGTATGGCATCTGCCAATACGAACAATACGCGGGGGATTGCTGGCACGAGTTATAACGCCACCTACATGCCGGTTAACGTCGCCTGCTCGTTCTTCGATCTGGCGCTCTGTTACGCAACTTCGGGTGTCATGTATGCTTCGCTGATGGGTGCGACCGTAATAAATGCCAGTTATGGTTCATCCTTTTACTCATCGATTACTGAGTCGGTCTATAAAGCCGCTCATGAGGAAGGAACGTTGACCGTCGCGGCGGCGGGCAACTTCAGTGGCAATGTCGACAATTTCCCGTTTTATCCTGCCTCTTACGGTTTCACGCTTTCGGTAGGCGGTCTGAGGCCTGGGACGAGTCAAGTCATTTACAACTACGGGACGACCGTGGATGTATATGGACAAGCTCAGGAAGTTTGGGGCGCTATGCATGCAGGTAACTACGCTCAAGGAAGCGGAACCTCTTTTTCATCGCCGCAGGTAGTCGGCATTGCGGCATTGGTGATGGCGGCATTTCCGGAATCGAACCCGGACCAGTTGCGGGAAAGGATCCGCCTTACGGCAGACAACATCGACGATGACAACTTGCCGCAGTTTAGGGGGCTACTGGGCCAGGGAAGAGTGAATGCTTACCGGGCCGTAACCGAAGACGGTTATCCGGCCGTCCGCCTTATTGAAGGCGGATTAGAGGATTCGGATAAGGACGGAAAGTGGCCCACCGGTGAGACGGGAACACTCAAAGCTAAGCTCGTCAATTACTTGGCACCGGCAACGGGAGTAACGCTGCGCGCAGAATCGGAAAGCGGGTGGGTGATCTTCGACACACCCGTTTCGGATGTCAGCACGATTGGAACATTAGATACAGTGGATGTCGAATTCTCGCTTAGGATTCATGAGGCCGCACCGTACAGGACCGACGAGACAGTGTCCATCGTCATGGACCTGGGCGATACCTCGCAAACGTTGTGGTCTACTAGGATTGAAGTCAACCCGGCGCAGTTCAAGACGCATAACAGTGGTGCGATGCAGGCGTCCATTACGACGGAGGGCAACTTCGGCTTCATTGACTACGCGTACAATTCGGCCGGTGACGGAATCCGATTTTTGAACTCAAACAACCTCTCAATCCAAGCCCTTTGGGGTGGCGGCATGATGTTTGCCAGATCTCCGAGGAGAGTGTCGGATGCGGCCGGCATTTACGGAGCTCAGGACCTAGATATCGTGCCTGCCAGCGGATCGGTGTTGGCCATTACAAGGCCAGGGGCCACAGCGACCGAAGATGGCCTGATAGTGTTTGATGATTCGCGCGCCAAGAAACCGATGGATGTCGAGATCAAGCAGGAGACCTTTGTTCACAGCGGCGCGGACTACGAGGACTTCATGATCGCCAGATACACGATTATGAACAAGTCTGCAAGGATGATCAATGATTTCCATGTGGCGTGGCACGCCGATTGGGACGCTGGCTTTTTGTGGTTCCAGAACCAAGCGGTGCATGACGAATATCGGAGAATGGGCTTTATTAGCGATGGTACTACTGCAGAATCTCAGACGCATGGTGTCGGAACGAAAGTGCTCACGCACGGCATTCCTATGCATGCATTCAGCGGCGGCCCCTTTACTTTTTCCCCGTTTGATGACACGAAGAAATGGGAGGTAATGACTGGCGGGATCGCTGAGGCGCCAACGTCCACAGGTGATTTTATACAGCTGGTGGGAGCCGGTCCTATGACCATTGAGCCCGGCGGCGAGACAGAAGTAGCATTCGCAATCGTCGGCGGTGGTACGCGAGGTGATTTGTTGCAGAATGCCGATAACGCCCAGAGGCTGTGGGATACCAAATTTGACCCCACGACTTATATCCAGTTCATCCAGAATAACGCCGATTTGTGGTTGGACGTCTACATCAATGGGGAAAAGGTTATTGACGATCTCAGGTCTCATTGGGCTTTGCCGTACAAGCATTTTGAACCCGGCAGTAGCAAAATCACACTCACGCCATTCTGGGCTCCCAGCGATCAAGTTCCCTATGCTGTCGCATCGGTGGAAGTTGATCTGGCCGCTGCAGAGAGACATCAGGTTTTCGTTTTCGGCAACGACCAGGAGGTGACAATGCAGGCTGTGTCGGATCCGCCATTGGACGCATCATCGGGCGACCGCGTTGAATTCTATCCCGTGCACGCGGCAAACGACATAGGTACGATTGATTTGCGTCTTGTCGATCCCTGGAACGAAAACGAGGTTATCGGATATTTGGAGAACAACCTTGCTCCGAAAGAATTTGGTGAGACCCATAGCCTGATTCCGGCGCGATACACTCTCGAGATTTCCACGGCAGAGGATAACGAACGCCTTGAGATCTTCCGTTTCGACACATCTGATTGGGCAGGCCAGCTCTTTGTCTTGAACATTGCGGGCAACGGCATGTCTTTCAATGAAGGACTCAGGATGATGCTCACGAATGCGGCCGGAGAGATGATATTTCCGAACGTCTTCACGTCAACGGAGGTTGACGAGGAATTGCCCGGCGTCTTTGCGCTCGAGGGCAACTATCCGAACCCGTTTAATCCAACGACGACGATTCAATTTGATCTCCCGTCGAATGCAGAAGTCACGGTTCATATAGTCGACATGTTGGGGCGTCAGGTAATGACGGTGCCAGCACGGAAGATGACTGCCGGGACGAATCGCCAGATCAGAATTGATGCCCCGGATCTAGCGTCTGGTACCTACTTCTACCGCGTGGTAGCGGAGATGGAAACGGAGACGGCCATGCAGACGGGGACGATGCTACTTATCAAGTAAAGGGGCGAATGGCCTGAGGGGTTGCCAGACCGCCTCCGGCTATATCGAGTAGAATTGTGCGGCGGGCGTACTTTGCGGCGCCCGCCGCTTTCTTTCTGTTCGATGCCGCGAATATGGGCGGTCCACTTCTCGGAATAGCCCGCGCCACTATCGAGTATGGCTCGACGCCGGTGCAGCTTCAGCGAAACGGTGCGCTTCGCCGCAACGAGGGACAAAGGCGGATAGAGCAGCATGACGCACATTCTGCTGCCGCGTCGGTGTAGCATCCATCGTTCCTGGCACTGATGCCGGCGAAGCCACAGAAACCGCCATCGTCATGTGTGAACATGAATTGCACAGCACCCCAGAGTACGCTAGTATCAATTGCCGCGAAACAGGTCTTCAGGCAGGTCCGAGAAGCGCTGGAGTCCGCGTACATACCGATCGATCAGGACGCTTCCGCGATACGTCGGCAGGGTCTCAGGCGTCTTTCTTTCCGGACGCAGCCTGCAGTAGTGCCGGCGCAGGCGGTTGGCATCGCACCAGGCGCGTACGACAGCCGCTGCGGATCGGGGCCGCCCACAGAGGACTTCCCTACAAGCCGCCGCCGCATCAAAGCACAGACGCTCTGCAAGGACACGCCTGAAATGACGCGCAGGCAGGTTTTTGTATAGCATCAAGAGGTTATTACGAAAATTGAAATATAGCTTTCGCGCGCTTCGCACAGGTAGCGATCCGCCACCGACGTGAAATACGTGGCTGCGCGGCTCGACCACGATACGGTATCCCATTCGCCTGAGTCGCCAGCAGAGGTCGATTTCTTCCATGTGCATCTCGAAGCGCTCGTCAAGTGGGCCTGCCTGCTGGAGTGCCTCACGCCGAAGAAGCAGCGCGGCGCCTGATCCCCAGTCGATGTCGCGCACGTCGTCGTATTGTCCGACGTCCGGCTCAAGGCAGTCGACGATCCGCCCCCGTGCAAATGGGTAGCCCAGTCGATCGAGAAAGCCTCCGGACGCGCCAGCATATTCGAAGAGATCACGCCGGTCGAACTGAAGGACCTTGGGCTGAACGGCTGCGATAGTCTCGTCGGCTTCAGCAATACGTACGAGCGGGTGGAGCCATCCTGGTGGTGTTTCCACATCGTTGTTGAGAAGAACGACGTACTTGCCGGTCGCGACCACGAAGGCGGCATTGTTGCCTTTGCAAAACAGCCAATTCTCTGGATGCCGCACGAGAGTAACGTCTGGATACCTACTAGCGATCCACTCGGCAGAGCCGTCCGTGGAACCGTTATCTGCGATGATGATCTCTAAGTCGGGATAATCGGTGGATGTAACCGAAGGAAGACACCGCTGAAGAAGCTCAAGGGCATTCCAGGTAACGATAACTACGGAAACCCGCGGAAGGAACATGGGTCCTTACTGATCAGTCCGGATTACGAGAGTAGCAACCTGTGCGGTAAAAATTATTATTATTTCCATTGTCTGGTCTGCAATGTGCTCACAAGACACCAGCAGCGGGAAAAAGCACGGATCCTGCTGCACAGGCACTGAGGCCACGACACGTTTCGGCTGGACCAGGAAGCAGCGATCCGATCGGTAACGGCTGGGCGGGATGTAGTGGCTATCTTCCCGATCGGCGGTCGCAAGTCCATCTGCTACCAGGTGCCAGCCTTTCTGTTGGGCGGTCTGACTATCGTCGTAACACAGCTGATTGCATTGATGCGCGATCAGGTAGATGGCCTGTCCGCACGTGGCATTAAAGCAATCTCCACTGACCATACGCTGAGTGCACAGAAAATAGACAGGCGTTGAACGAAGTATCGAATTCGGACGGTACCGCCTTATCTACGTTTCTCCGGAGTGTCTGTTTTCGCGGCTCTTCACTTCAGCGGGCACACCGGCTGGACGTCAGGTTGCTCACCGTCGACGAGGCGCACTGTATCAGCGATTGGTATCACACATTTTGTCTGGCATACCGTCAGATTACAAAGATATACTCTCGGAATGGTTGCTCTCCGGTCGTTGCAGTAACCGCGACGGCGACACCCGAAGTACGAAGAGCCATTGTGGAACATCTGTCCTTGCACGCACTCGACGTTTTGGTGCGGGGCTACGACCGGCCGAATGAAGGCTTGTCCGTATTCAGAACCAAAAAGAAGGGCGATGTCGCTCGGTGTGTACTCGACCGCGTTCAAGGTAACGGCCTGATAGTATGTACCCACGAGGCGTGCCATAGAGCACTGTGTAGATGGGGTCTGGTAGGACGGGTATACGACGGCAGCGTATCATGCCGGGCTTTCAGCACATGAGCGATTGGTGGCATATCAGGCCTGGGGGAGGATCGAGTCCGCGTGGTGGCAACTGGAGCTTTCGGTATGGGCATTGATAAGTCGAAAGCTTTGTTATCTACGTCGGTGCACCGTTGACGCTCGATACATACTATCAGCAGGCCGGCGGAGTGAGACGGGGCAGACGGCAAGCATTTGCCGTTCTGCTCTCGTCTTTCCACGACGGCGAGTGCCTTCAGGCCTTCGCTATGGAGGCGTGTCCGAATGATGCAGCAGATATCATAGCATGGCAGTCCCGGGGGGTACGTACCTTGACTCGGATACGCGTTAAGGCCGACTTATCATGCAAGCAGACTCTTCTGTGCGCCGTGGAAAGGAGTTACAGCGCCAGATGGCCTGAATTCCGCTGGAACTTCGGATTAGAAACCAAGGCCGTCTTGAAACGGCGATGCTTCGCTAGGAACTAACGAACCTCCCGGTAGACCTTGTCGGTGACGCTCGTCGGTCAGCTGATCCATTACTCGGCTGAGCAGCTCGGAGAAGGCCTCGGGATGCTCTACATACTGGTCGACGAATTCCTGAAAGCTTGCTTCACTCATTCCGTGGCGAGCAAGGATGGAGTCACGAGCACCAGGTGGAATGCCGTAGGAAAGTGCCACCCGTGCCCTGACAAGGTGGAGCTCGATAAAGATCTCCACCATCATGCTGTCAAGACCGTCAGACGTAATTTTGTCTCTGGACCCGCATCCTGCCGTGGCGGCAAAAAGAATTATGCTTACCAGAATCGACTCAACGATCCACAGCTTGTTTGGTATCGTCGGAGCGAGAGACATCGGCATTCGTGCGAAACGTATAGGCGATCACTTCCATCTGTCGAAGGAATTCGCGTTTGGGGTAGTTCGGCGCGAAGACCATGCCGTCGACCATGAATAGGCGACCTGTAGCCTCGTCGTAAAATGCATACGTGAGAAAAGGACCGCCCATCCCGAATGGAAATTTCCTGCCGTTTTCCTCTCCGACCATATGCCAGAGTCCACGGATTTCGAAGGCGAAGCGACCCTTGAAATCAATGGAATCTACGACGACCGGGCGGCGCCGGTCCACCTCAACCCAGCCACCCTCGCTGCCCTGCATGAAGCGCCGTGCCAGATGGTCACGTGCCCGGATTACCCACTCTGGAGACAGGATGTTCGGATCGACTATGTTTTCCTCGTAGTAGACGAAGAGACTACGCCAGGAATCGATGTTAACAACTCGGCGCAGCCAGATAAAGTTGCTGGTATCGGCGGCAATCACGTAGTCGTGTTGCATGTGGACAGCGAAGTCGTGCGTTTCCATCAGCTCGTGCTCAAGGTCCGGCTGCCGTCCGATGTCGAACATCTCCCGATGGAGTCTCAGCCGTGCAATGTCATTGAACTGATCAATAATATACGGGCCGGACTCCTCGATGCCGACCGCCAGACTCTCCGGTGTTGCCGCGACCAAATAGAATACTCGCTGGCGTTTGCGCCACACGTCGTTTCCGGAGACAAGGACGGAGCCACCACCGGTTGCGCCGATAAGTACCTCTTCGGTGAGAAACGATCGAATGGTTCTTGTTACCGTAGAGGAGGTATCGTCGAGTGATGCAACGAACAGCACGTTCTTGCGGCGCTGGGCATACTCTAGTGCCAACCTATTGGCAAGCGATATTGGATCGATTTCAAAGGCGGGTTCCCGAGACGGAAGCGTTACGATCAAGCCTCCGACCTGCTCCCTGACCGCGTGACCGACCGATCCGCTCCACAGCGCGGAGTCCATCACAACCGTGACGTGTCCTTCGAGGCCCTGAGCCTCTTGCCGAAAATCGCCGTCTCCACAGCCGAGCGATGCTAGCAGCCAAAGAACAGCGGCGCAACGTAGTATGGCGTGATCGATCATCATGACGTTGTCGTGTATGGGTTGTTGGCCGGTCATTCGTGCTGTTTGACTTTCAGTGACTTGACGAATTCCCAGATCTGCGCGACCCGGGTTTCAGTGTGTAGGGTTTCGTCGCTCCAGAGCGTTTCGATCAAATCGACCAAGGCGGATCCTACGATGAAGCCGTCTGTGTGCTTCGTAAGGCGAGCGGCATCCGTATGCGTCTTGATGCCGAAACCGACCATGACTGGGTTGTGCTTTACAAGTCCTCCGACCCGCTCGAGGTATGATTCCACCATTTCCAGGCGTTGATCGAGCCCGACGCCAGTGATGCCGGTAACCGATACGGCGTATACAAAGCCGCTGCTGCGCGCGTCAATGTGTCGTACGCGATCATTCGGCGTGTTGGGGGCGATGAGGTACACGAGATCGAGGCCATGTTCGGCGGCCAGGGATTCCAACAAGTATCCTTCTTCAGGTGGCAGATCTGCAACGATGAGGCCGTCGACACCTGATGACCAGGCATCCCGACAAAAGTTGCCCATGCCGTACTGAAGGATGGGATTAACGTAGCCCATCAACAGGAGCGGCGTGTCGCTGCGGGCCCGGAAAGCGGCTGCCATGCGCAGGATATCTTTCATGCGAATGCCGTGGTCGAGCGCCCGGGCACTCGACCGTTGAATCGGCAGCCCCTCGGCAAGAGGATCACTATGCGGCATGCCGAGCTCCAGAAAATCTGCGCCGGCAGCGTCTACTGCGTGGAGAAGGGGGCCTGTAGCCGCGGGACTCGGGAACCCGCCTGTCAAAAACAGTCCCATGGCCTTTTCGCCTCGGGCCTTGATGGCGCGAAGCCTGCGGGAGAGTCTCGACACGTCTATCGGCCCTCCATGACGCTGGAGACTGTCGCCATGTCCTTGTCCCCGCGACCGGAGCAGCAGACCACCACGACATCGCTGGGCATCATGTCGGCAATGAGATCTGGAAGTACTGCAAGGGCATGCGCTGTTTCCAGCGCGGGAATGATACCCTCGGTGCGGGAGAGCAGCAAGAGTGCCGCAAGTGCTTCCTCGTCCGTCGCCGTCAGATAGCGGACGCGGCGGAGATCCTTCAGCCAGGCATGCTCGGGACCGACGCCCGGATAGTCGAGCCCCGCTGAAATCGAATGCGCAAGCTGGACCTGGCCCTCATCATCCTGCAGAAGGTAGCTCAAGGCACCGTGGAGCACCCCCGGCGTCCCTTTGCTCAACGTAGCGGCGTGCCTGCCGCTCAACCCGTTGCCCGCGGCCTCGACTCCGAATAATCTCACGGACGGGTCGTCCAAGAAGGTATGGAAGATGCCTATGGCGTTGGATCCCCCGCCGACGCAGGCTACAACGAGATCTGGGGCTTCCCGGTCTTCTTTTACGAGAAGTTGGTGCCGGGTTTCCTCCCCGATAATTCGCTGAAACGTACGCACAATCATCGGGTAGGGATCAGGACCAACAACGGAGCCGATAATATAGAACGTATCCTCGGGGTTCGATACCCAGTCGCGAATCGCCTCGCTGGTAGCCTCCTTCAGCGTGCGGCTGCCGCCGCCGGCCGCGCGTACTTCGGCCCCCAACAGTCGCATGCGCTGGACGTTTAAGCGCTGGCGGCGCATGTCTTCGAACCCCATGTAGACAATGCATTCGAGTCCAAATCTGGCGGCGACGGTAGCCGTCGCCACGCCGTGCTG
>JAAXGO010000480.1 GCA_012267425.1 Rhodothermales bacterium | reverse complement strand
CCTTGGGCGGTTCAGCGACCATGCAGGCCGGAACACGCGTGAATGCTGAGCAGGCCTCGAAACTGCCAAGGCGTCGCGGGTCAGCGGGCGCTTGTTGTCTGCCCGGAAGAGAAACCAGGGCTCGCCGAGTACGCAGTCGCCCTGTCGCCACGCTGCGAGCTGTTCGTCGACTTGCTTGCAGCCTGCATCGTCAAGCACTTCCATCCTGTACGTTCCTTGCAGTGCGAGCAGTCCTGCCGCGACCGGATTCGCGATGTACACGCTCGCCCCGAGCGTCATAGAGCTCCTCTGGCGGAGGTGGTTTGCAGGCAGCCTTAGCTTCAGGGCTAAGCTTGGGTGAGCGATAGAATCGGTCGTGCGAGGCCCTGACCGAGAGCGTCGCGTGCCTCGTCAAACCTCTGATCCGCCAGCATTTCGAACGGGGATGTGCCCTCGCTGGCATTTAACAGAACCATACGCGTACGACGAGCACAGCCACGATCAGCAGTGCGGACAACTTCCTGCACACGCATGAGTCGTTGTTCGTTGCTGGCACTCAATGGTTTACCGCTGGCCCAGTAATGGACGCTTCGGCGCGAGACGTTGAACAGTTGACCAAGCTGCTTCCATGTTAAGCCGGATCTTCGGCGCAATTCGGAGATTACTCGCCGGGTATCCAGAACCTCGCGTTCAGTCCGGGTCGCTGCCAGATCGCAGCTTCGTCCGTTAACGGTTACATCCGCTTCGTGGGTGTACGGTGACGTCCACACCTTCGTCGCTGGAGAGGACGATGTGCCGGGTATGCTCCCTACCGGAGGAGTAAGCCAGAGGATGCGATCCTGCGTGCCAGGAATGCCGGAAGAGCATGCCGTTCCTTCGCTGATAAACGTCTCTTGCAATAAGGGTTGATGGCTCATGGTTCACCTCCGTAACGACGAAGCAACTTGTCTGTCACCGCCCAGCGAAAGATGCTGTAGTTGCGTTCAGCGTAGCCTCGCGCCTTCTCGATGATCGCGTCGATATCGAGCACGCGATCGTCTGATTGAAATTGCTCAAATGTATCCGAATCGAGAAGCCAGCTTGGTTCATTTATGGCGTTAACTGCTCCAGGGTCGACCGTGCTGTGCGGCGGGAGAAGTCCCCATCGGACGGTGACCTGCCCCACGCCCTCGGCAGGATGAACGCGTTCTCGGTAATCACACGCTGCGCACACCCAGAGAGTGGTGTCCCCAATATGCCTGCAACTTCGGGCCGAACGAGCTGCGGGAAGACTCTGAGGTTATTCTCGCCGGATACGGGATTAGTGTAACGGTTACGGAAGGAAATTATCGGAACACGTCCACGGAAATCCTCGCGTACCAGATTGCTCCATTGTAGTCCCATGGCGTGCTTTCCGGGTGCGCGTTTCCTTGACCATCGGTTTCAGCCTTGGCGGCCGAGGGGACGGTGTTAAGAGCGTTATCAAGCCCGACGGCAAAGCGGAGCCCGCTCTTGAGACTGGTACCTACTTCCGCACCGACAAGAACGGCTCCGCCGAACGAATCCAATAAGTCGTCCGGACAGCTGCTGTTCTTGAAGCGGCATGCCAGCCAGCCGTCGTAGTAGTAGAGCTTGAGCATCCCGTGCAGATGACCGAAAGTGTGCTTAGCGCTGACGACCACACGGTGCTTGGGATTGGTCTGTTCCAGTTCGATCTGCCGCTTCGGTGTAAGGAGGCTCAGCGTGATGGGGTTTTCTAGCGGCTCGCCAAGAAGCTGATCCAGTTTCGTCGGGGACGAAAAATCCAGTAGCGAGATGCTCGTCCAGTTCCACGCGACACTGAAGTCTGTTTCATTGCCGCTATCCCACGTTTCCTGCCAGGCAAAGAGAAGGTCGATGCCTCGATGGCGCGTATCGAAGTCGTTGGAAAAGAATCGGATCTCGCTTAGACTCGATTGGCCGGCTAGGTCGGGATTCTTCCTATCAATGATGCTCCACATCTCGTCGGTGATAGGGATGTTACCCGTAAGTGCGATACGATCGTGGATCGCAGTGTCGAAATAATCGAGCATCACGTATACGTCGCTCTCAAGTTCGGCTACTACGCCCAGCGTGTAGCTCGTGGCCGTTTCTTCTACCAACTCCTTTCCTCCAAGGGCCATAGCGAGCGGGTTGGTCGAGGGGAGAATACCCACTTCGATGAGATTGCCGTCCCCGGAATACGCCGTCCCCACGAGCTGCAGATTGGCCTGCCCGGGCGACGGTGCCCTGAGACCAGAACTGATTGTCCCCCTCAGAGACAGCCGCGGGCTTATTCGGTATAAAGCGGCCACCTTGCCGTTGAGCGCACTTCCGAAGTTGTTGTAGAAATTCTCGTACCGGGCGGCAGTATTTATCAAAAAAGAATGCGTTACGTCCACTTCTAGGTCGGCATAAAAGGCGTAGTTAGGCCGCGTCCAACGACCAGTCCATTGTGGGGCAAGCCCTTGAAATCCGTTCGAACCGACGCTGAATCCCTGCGCGGCGAACGGTCCGGTCGTATACGAGGCTTCGTCACCCGGAAAAGTCTCGAAGGCATCCGAGCGCCATTCGGCACCCCACGCGATATTTAGCGGTGAGGCCAGGATTCCCATTTCCAAAGGGTAGGTCATATTCAGCGATGCCGAGAGGTCCTCCTGCATGTAGGTCCGCGGGCGGAAACGTACTGGAGAGTCGGGGCCGAGCGAGGCGTTGAC
>JAAXGO010000039.1 GCA_012267425.1 Rhodothermales bacterium | reverse complement strand
AACGAAACCTTCACGCAGGTTCACGGAGCCGGCGCGCACGGACTTGATTTCGGTGCCGGTAAGAGCGATTCCGGCTTCGAAGGTCTCCTCGATGAAGTAGTCGTGACGGGCTTTGCGATTTGTGGCGACGGTGCGGGGCCCGGTGGGCACCGTCTTCGTTTGCTGCTTTTTTTTAGCCAATGTCTGTATTCGTGGTCAGTGGGAACGTATCGTTACTCCCCGGTCCTAAGTAGCTCGAGGGCGCGATCAAGTTGTGGGTCTTCCTTGTTTTCTCTCTGCTCTACGGTCCTTTCGACGACGATGTCTGGTTCCAGTCCGGTGTCGTCGATAGATCGATCGGACGGCGTGTACCAGAGGGCGATCGTCACGCGCAGCAGGCTATCGTCGCTGAGGGTATGGGGCAGTTGGACGCTGCCTTTGCCGAAGGTCGTCACGCCGAGCAGGCGTGCGCGTTCGACGTCCTGGAGGGCGCCGGCGACGATTTCACTGGCGCTGGCACTGCCTTCGTTGACGAGCACGATCATGGGCAGGTCATCGGGAACGAGGGCGCTTCCTTCGGTATTGTAGATTTCTTCGGTGCCGTCACTGAAGCGTTCGATAAGCACGCGCTCGTCTTCGAGGAATACGCTGGCCACTCGGATTGCCTCGCGCAGGAGGCCGCCCGGATTGCTGCGAAGATCGAAGATCAGGCCCTGCGTGTCGTCGGTCAGTAGAGTCTCGAGCTCGTCGCGCAGCTTCTTGCTGGCATCGACGGAAAACCGTTTGAGGGCGACGTAGGCGTATTCGTCGTTGTCCCCGTAGATCTCGCTCTCGACAACAGGGACATCGATCCGAGCGCGGGTAACGGGAAACTCCAGAGGTTCGTCCAATCCTTCGCGGCGGACGGTCAAGTGGACTTCGGTACCCTTTGGCCCCTTAATCCTGTTGATGGCTTCGTTGAGGCCGGTCAGTTCGGCCACATTCTGGCCGTTGATGGCGATGATCAGATCGCCTGGGCGAATGCCGGCATTCCAGGCGGGTTGATCCTCAAACGGTTCGATGATGCGAACTGCGCCCTCGTCTTCGGCCCATTCGACCATAGCGCCGATGCCTTCGAAGCTGCCTTCGATGCTTTCCATGAAGCTGGTAGCTTCATCGGGGGTCAGGAAGCCGGTGTTCGTATCGTCGAGCGTTTTGAGCACGCCGCGGATGGCGCCGTAACTGCGGTCATTGGGCGAGGGCAGCTCTCCGTAGAAGTCCTCTTCAACCAGCTCCATCGCTTCCCAGAAGATGTCCAGGTCATCGGGGGCAAGGGCGCGGTCGGTCTCGGCTGCGATCACGGTGGAGCCGGCGGTCTCGCCGTCGCTGCTCAACCGGCCGATAATGAAGCCAAGGCCGGAGCCCGCCGAGAAGATCACTGCGGCGGCCAGGAGTACGGCGCAACCGGTGAGATGCAGCTTTTGACGGGAGGAGATCTGTTTTCCCAGACTGAGTCTGGTCAGTGCAGTCTGTTCAACGTCGTTACCCATTGGGAGAATCCTGAGCCGATGCAAGTCGGACGAACTGCCGCGTTTGGTCGACCCGCTGGTCTTTAAGACGAAACGAGTCTGACAGGAATTCGTTTTCGAACGGATGAGTTTCCAGAGATTCTACCATACGGGGGGTTAGCGGGAAAGCAATCCTGCATCCAAAGGGCCACTATCAGTTTTTAGTTTTCAGTCACTCAGCCCGCACAAGGTGCCGGGAACTGGGAGGGAGAGGAGCGAGGAGTGAGGGCCGCGTTTCCTGGACGACTGAATTAGGATTCTTTGGCGGGTGAGGAAAAGGCTATAATTGGGGCGGCGCAGGTGCTTGGGTAGGTGAATCGGAGCACTTTTGGATGGAGCCCGTGGACGAGAGTAACAACTGCAAATGCCGGAGGGGGAAGAGATGACGATCAGGACGGA
>JAAXGO010000038.1 GCA_012267425.1 Rhodothermales bacterium | reverse complement strand
GTCTGCATTGTCTCATGCCATCCAGGGTTTAAGGGTATCGGGTCTATCAACAAATTCCCGAGTACCCGCTACCCAATCAAGATGGGTTTCAACGGACGCTTACATGCAAACAGACTCTTCGGTGCGCCGTGGAAAGGCACACGTCAGATGTTCCTTTGTTATTATCCCCCAAAGTAAACACAGAGGAACACCCCGGTATCCGGTGCGTTGTATAACGTCAGTGTCAATAACACGAGCCATGTCCGGTTATGAGAAAAGGGATTCACCCCGACTACAAATTCATTACCGTACGACTTGCTGACGGAACGGAGTTCGAGACGCGTTCGACGATGAAAAGCGGCCGATATGTGTCTGAAGTCGACAGTACAAACCATCCGTTCTACACCGGGCGGAGGCAGTACGTCGATACCGCGGGACGTGTCGAGAAATTTCGCCGGCGCTACGGTAAGTCCAAGTAGACTGCTGATCGCTGCCGCAGGGTATTTCAAGGCGATCTGCATATGCAGATCGCCTTTCTTGTTAGGAGTCACGCCATGTTCAACCCCCAACGAGTAATCGCAGCCAAACGCGACGGCTACACACTGGCGAGCAAGGACATAACGGCACTCGTCAACGGATTCGTGCGTGGAGACGTCCCGCCGTACCAGATGAGCGCATTCCTCATGGCCGCGTTTCTGCGGGGCTTGAGCAACTCCGAAACTGCGTCGCTCACCGAGTGCATGCTCCACAGCGGCAAAGTGCTCGACCTATCGGATCTGCCCGGCACGAAGGTCGATAAACACTCTACAGGTGGGGTGGGCGATTCGGTATCGCTCATTTTGGCCCCAACGGTAGCCGCCTGCGGCGTGCCCGTGCCTATGATTTCCGGACGGGGGCTCGGCCACACCGGCGGCACGATCGACAAACTCCACTCTATTCCGGGTCTGCGCACGAATCTGTCTACAAGCGAATACCGTCGGCAACTCGAGGCAATCGGTGTTGTAATTGGGAGCGCAACGAAGGAAATCGCGCCTGCCGACCGTGAGTTATACGCGCTGCGCGACGTCACCTCCACGGTCGCGTCGATCCCCTTGATTGCTGCGTCCATCATGAGCAAGAAACTTGCGGCAGGACTGGACGCACTCGTTTTGGACGTAAAGGTCGGCGCGGGGGCATTTATGAGCACTGTGCCGGAGGCACGGCGCCTTGCGGAAACACTCGCACGGATCGGAGAACGCTTTGGAAAGCCGACAGTAGCCTGGATTACTCGCATGGATGTACCACTCGGTCACTGTGTCGGTAACCGGCTCGAAATCGACGAAAGCGTCCAGTGCCTCAAAGGGGACGGACCGCAGGACCTCATGAAAATCACGCTCACCCTGTCCGGCGAAATGATTTGCCTCGGAGGTCTCGCCGCGACGCCAGATGAAGGCATCGAAATGGCCCGGGAGGCAATTCGCTCCGGCAAGGCACTCGCTACCTTCACGCGCATGGTACAGGCACAGGGAGGCAGTTTGGATTTCCTCGAGCCATCCGTCCTCTGCCCCGCCGCAACGGTGCGTGCTCCCCGCGGCGTGTACGGCTTCATCGCCGACATCGACGCATACGCGATCGCACGCACCTCGGTTAACATGGGCGTAGGCAGGATATCGAAGGAAGACGACGTAGACCCCGAAGCCGGTATCGTGCTACGGAAGAAACCGGGCGAGGAGATTGCACCAGGCGACGCGCTGGCGGATCTGTATACGACGAGAACGAACCGGCTCACGGAGTTTTCGGCGGCTGTTTCGACAGCGTTTCAATTCAGCGACAAGCCGCCGATTGAGCGAAGCCGTCTCGTAGATCGTCTGGAAGCAAATGAATGGGCGATAGGCTGATGCATCTTTCGGGCCCGCAAATTCGTTACAGGAAGTGAATCACTATATTATTTCCTCCGCTTGCCGGAGAGCTTCACCAATCCATCATTACTCATGTCTATCTGGTCCCGATTCAAACGACTGCTGCGCTCCGTTTTTGGAGGTGCCATTTCGTCGATGGAAAACCCGCGCCTGATCTTGGAGCAGAACATCAGGGAGCTCAACGATCAGGTCCCTAAGATGAATGAGAACATCGCAACCGTCAAAGCCAACGTTATCCTTCTGCAAAAGGAAGAGCGACGCTGCCAGTCGCGTGTCCGTGACCTCACCTCCAAGGTCAAAGCAGCGATCCAAGTCAGCCGGGACGACTTGGCACAACAGCATGCAATGCGTCTCGAAAGTGCACGCCATCAGCTCACCACGGCGCAGGAGCAGCTCAAATTCGCCTCGACTGCTTACGAAAAGGCCCGGCAGGTTAAGAAGGTATTCATGAGAGAGCGGCGGCGCAAAATTGCCGAAGCTCAGGAAGCCCTGCGGGCCCACGAGAGGGCGAAGTGGCAAGCAAATGTGGCCGATGTGCTCGAACAATTCGAAGTTGCGGGCATCGATCAGACACACGATGAGATGCTCACCCGCATCGAAACGGAAACCGCCCGCAACGAAGCCCGGATGGAACTCGCACTCGATTCCGTCGACACGCAGGCACTCAAGCTCGAAGAGGATGCGGAGCAGATCCGTGCCGCTGAACTCGTCAAACAATTCAAGCTCGAACTGGGCATTGAAGAGCCAGCGTCACCGGCAGTGGACGAAGCGGAACCGGTCAACGCCGCGAAGACCATCGGGCGCAGTCGCACGGCTACCTAATTGGTCATGACGCCTCAGGAAAGACAACGGATCAAGGACGACGAGAAAGCCCGGCTGCGTGCTCTCAAGGCAAAGCGGCAGGCCGCCGCTGAAGGACGCCGCCGAGCATCGATAACGCAGGCCCTCACCAACATGGCGGAGATGCTGACGCGTGAAGATGCACACGAGGCAATGATCGCTCGCCTGGAGCAAACTACCGCCTCGGATGAGGCACGCATCGAGTTCGCACTTGAGCATATGACAGCCGACGTGACGGATTCCGAACCGGCTGCCAAGGACACCACATCCAGTACCGTCGCCCCTCCAAGTCGTGAGCTGCACGAAGGAATCGAAAAGACCATAGGCCGCCCGCGTTAACGTCACACATGCTCGCTCGATGAAGAGGTCCCAAATCAACTATAGGAAGGAGGTCTTCCTCCATCCTTGGAACCTCACGTTTCTTATCAGTGTGATGGCCGTCGTACTGGGTGTGCTATTGCTGGGCTCTCCAGATTATTTGAAAGATATGATCCTGGTTTTTTCTGCAGCGCTGGAGCTGTTGATACTTGGCTACGTACCGCACCACAAGCGCTTCCGCCGTCTCATTGACTCACAGCATGCAGCAGAGCAGTCCCGCCCGCTGACGCAGCGGGAGCTCTACTCGACACTCAGTCGACTCAATCAGCGCAGGTTCGCCCGCCTAAGCGATTTGAGAAAAAAGATCGAAGCAAACTACAGCAAAATCAGCTTTTCTTCTCAAGGCCTGGTCGAGAGCCACATTCGAAAATTGGACGGCCTTCTTACGTCGTGCCTCAATCTCCTGGCCCAGAAAGAGCGCGACAGTCAGTTCGGCTCTCGTGCGGACCAGGAAGAGGTCGCAGAGTCGATCCTGGAGCTGCAGCATGAAATGCAGAATGATCACAAGCGCATCCGGGCCATCAAGAAGCGCAGGCTGAAAGTGCTCGAACAGCGACTCTACCGCTTCAAACGGAGCAGCGAAAACCTAGAGATCATCGAGGCACAGGTCGAGACAATCGAAGACGTCGTCAAATACATCCACGAACAGTCGCTGTCGTTCCGCAACCCGGAAGAGATCTCGTATCAGTTGGACGTACTGTTGACGGAAGTCGAGGAAACAGAGTCGACGATCGGAGAAACCGAGGCCGCATTTTCCGATGCCGTCGACGTCATCACGGGCCTAGACCTGCCGGAACCGGAGCTCGAACCGGACGCCCAGCGTGGCCGGTTGCGCGTATGACACTCTACTGGCGATCCCCGGTGGCGCGGTAAGGCCCCGATGGAGATAGCTGCAATCGTCGCAATGCTCGGCGCGAGCGCCTTCTTTTCCGGTTCGGAAATTGCGTTCGTCGTTGCCAACCGGCTCCGAGTGGAAGTGAAAGCCAGGCGTGGTGGCTTCGCGGGGAAGCGCGTACTTGGCTTTTTACAGGATCCGACCGCATTCCTGACAACCATGCTCGTGGGCAACAACATTGCTCTGGTAGTCTATTCGACGCTGATGGCACTCCATGTGTCCAGTCCGCTCCACAACCTGCTCGAATGGCTCGGGATCAGAGCCGCTGGGCTCGAAGTGGCCGTGCCGATCGCGCAGACCGCGTTGGCGGCCACCATCGTTCTCGTCGTCGGAGAAATCTTGCCCAAATCACTGCTGTACCAGGTTGCGGACCGTGCCATGTTCGTCCTCTCGGTTCCGCTGTGGATAATGCAGAGGCTCCTCCTTCCATTCGCCACCCTAGCCGGTGGCGCATCACGCCTGCTAGTGCATCTGTTCGGGCTGAGAACATACTCCGCCGAGCCATTCCCGCGGAGGGCCTTCGAAGTGATAATCGAAGAAAGCCGTAAAACTGGCTCGCTTGGGCTCGACGAGGAGGAATCGGAAATCCTGAGCAACTTCTTTGGACTCCATGATCGGCGCGTGAAAGAATCCATGACGCCGCGCACGGGCATTGTCGCCGTTGACGAGACTACAACACTTGAAGACTTCCGCAAACAGTGCATCGAAAGCGGCTATTCAAAGGTGCCCGTTTTTCGGGATAACATCGACGACATTGTCGGCATTGCATTCGCATACGACCTCTTCTCCGAACCCGTTTCGCTGAAGGACATGATGCGTCCCGCGAAATTCGTCCCGGAATCGAAACCATCACGGGCCCTCCTCAAGGAATTTCGTGACAGCAACTCGTCCATCGTAATCGTCGTCGACGAATACGGCGGAACAGCGGGGCTTATTACGCGCGAAGACCTGCTCGAAGAACTCTTCGGCGACATTCAGGACGAATTCGACTCGGAGTCTGTCGTTCTGCGTGAGGTTGATCGGAACACCGTCATCGCCGGTGGCCGGGCAGAACTAGACGAACTCCGCGAACGCTTCGGCATCGATCTTCCTACCGGCGACTACGAAACCGTGGCAGGCTATCTCCTGGAGCGTAGAGGTACGATACCCGCCGCACAGGACGAATTCGAGATCGACTCCTACCGCTTCGTCATTCTGCAGGCGCAAGCCAACCGTATCGACCTCGTACGCATTATCCGCTAACGCCCCCGAGGTGCCGCGCAAAGGTCTCCGTCATCCAGACGTGGGTCTCGAGCACGTGCACAAGATCCAATCGTGCCAGGCGGTCGGCAGCGGATTCCTCGATGTCATCTGGACTAATTCGACCCATCCAGGTTTCAAGGAGACATCCGTCGGATGTGAAACTTAGCGTATCGTAGAAAGCCTGCGAGCGCTCCAAGCGGACGTGCACTGCTTCTGCGGCCTGCAACATTGCTCGGTCGTGCTCCGCAGCGAGACGAGCGCCCGCCAAGTAGTCCACGTAACTCTTTGGAATGTCACGCAAAACAGGAAGGACAATCTCCGCAAGCTCCTGCCGTGCCTCAAAGCCGCGGGAGGCGGCCTCAATCGTCGCTGCAGTAAGGGCGCACAACGTTTCTTCCGCAACGGTATTTTGATCCGCGCCGCGCATGTCTTCGAGCACTTGGCCTACCAGTTGCCGAGAAACGATCGCGATACCGATCGTTGCCACCGCGACGAACCGTGTCGCCAGCGTCCGATCGTCTTCCTCCATGCCACCGGACCCTAATCGGACGTCGGCCGGGACTCCTCTCCTCCACCAATTGACGAGCGCATATGCGTGTCGGCCTGGATGTTGCGGATGTTGTAGTAGTCCATGACACCCAACTGGCCGTTGCGGAAGGCTTCCGCGATTGCGGTCGGCACCATGGCCTCTGCTTCCACGACACGGGCACGCTGCTCCTGGACGGATGCCACCATTTCCTGCTCACGGGCAACCGCAGCCGCGCGGCGCTCTTCGGCCTTCGCACGTGCCACCTGCAAGTCGGCCTCCGCCTGATCGGTCTGCAACTTGGCGCCGATATTCTCGCCTACGTCAACATCGGCGATATCAATCGACAGAATCTCGAATGCCGTCCCGGAATCGAGCCCCTTGGCCAAAACAGTCTTGGAAATGATGTCTGGGTTTTCCAGCACTGCGGCGTGTGAATCCGACGAGCCGATCGTTGACACAATACCTTCACCGACCCGAGCAATAATGGTCTCTTCCCCCGCGCCGCCGACAAGACGCTCGATGTTGGCACGCACCGTCACGCGGGCAATTGCACGCAGCTGTATTCCATCCTTAGCAATCGCCGAAATCGGCGGCGTCTCGATAACCTTCGGGTTGACCGATACCTGCACGGCCTCGAACACGTCCCGTCCCGCCAGGTCGATGGCAGTTGCCCGCTCGAATTTGAGATCGATGTCCGCCTTGTCCGCCGAAATCAGCGCGTTGACTACCTGCTGCACGTTGCCTCCAGCAAGGAAGTGCGCCTCCAATTTTGGCGTGTACACAGGAATGCCGGCCTTATGAGCGGTAATGAGTGGTTTAACGATTCTGTCCGGGGGAACGCGCCGAAGCCGCATGCCGACCAAATCCCGAAACAGCTTGACCCGGACACCCGAGAATATGGCAGTAATCCACAGCCGTACCGGAACTACATACAGAAGGAAAATCAGTCCCAGTATGACCAGGATGATGAACATCACGCTCGAAATGCCGAGTAAATCGCTCATGAGAGTGCCGTGCAGTGTGGATCAGGATGTATGGTAGTTGCCACTCTTGCCCCCGGACTTCGAGACGAGCTCCACGTCCGTGATGCGAATGGCCTTGGAGAGGGACTTGCACATGTCGTAGACGGTCAGCGCCGCGACGGTCACTGCCACGAGGGCCTCCATCTCGACACCTGTCGGGCCGACGGAGCGGGCCGAAGCCCGGATGTCGACCGCGCGATCGTTCTCGTCGAGGCTGAGCGCAACGTCCACGCCTTTGACCGACACCTGGTGGCACAGCGGAATGAGCGTGCTCGTGCGTTTCGCACCCAGAATGCCCGCCACCTGCGCGACGGAGAAAACATCTCCTTTTTCAACCGTACCCTCCGAAAGACGATCATAGACGTCTTCACCCAAGATGACGCGCCCCGTGGCGACGGCCGCACGCGCAGTATTGACCTTCCGGGACACATCCACCATGTGCACGCCGCCCTTCTTTCTGATGTGTGACAAGGGCTGAGCCTCCGTCATAGCGTCTCTGGAGCTAGCTGCATCCCGTCAGAATATACGCACGGTGGGCCTGTGCGGCCATGGCGCTCAAGCCCGGAGAGAACGGCTCCAAGGTCTTCGAGAGCCTCCAGATTGTGGACCGGAAGAAAATCGCTTACATGCGGTAGTGCCGCGAGCATGCCTTTCGTAAGCGGCTCGTAGGCGTCGTAACCCAGCAGCGGATTGAGCCAGATGAGCCGATGGCAGCCACGCCGAAGGCGCTCCATTTCGCGTGACAACAGACCATCGTCACCCCGATCGCAGCCATCCGAGATGATAAGAACGACGCCGCCGCTTCGAAGCACGCGCCGGAGCCAGTGCCAGTTGAATTCGCGTAGAGCTTCTCCAATTCGCGTCCCACCTGCCCAGTCGCATACCATACGGGACGCCTCGGCCACGGCCTCATCGACGTCCCGACGCAAGAGACAACGCGTGATCCGGGTCAACCGCGTGCCAAAAACGAAGCTCTCAACACGATCGAGACCGCCGGTGATCGCGTGCATAAAGTGCAAGAACATGCGTGCGTACGGTTCCATTGACCCGCTAATGTCGCATAGTACGATCACTGGGCGTGGCTTCGTCGTAGGCCCCTGCATGCGCAGATCGATGAATTCACCCGCAAAGCGTAAGTTCTGCCGCAGCGTCTTACGCAGCTGCACACGCCGCCCGCTTTTTCGTGAACGCAGTCGCCGCGCGCGCCGCGGTGCGATCGGCCAGACCATCTCTCGAAGCATGCGCCTTGCAGCGGCCAGCTCGGCGGCGGTGCAGTCTGCAAAGTCTTTTCTACGAAGCCGTTCTACAGCGCTATAGGTCGCAAAGGTGTCATACGAGATGGCCTGCCTAGCATCTTTTTCCAAGTCGGTGTCAAACACATCACTCAAGGCATCCTGCACACGGCTGCGCACTGGGTTTTTCTTCTTTCCCAGATCGGGCAGCATGTCCTGCACCGGAGTGGAATCTGCAGCCCCCAGATGCCAGAAAAGTGCGAATGCCTGTTCAAAGAGATCAAAGTCTTCGTGCCGACTTACGAATACACCAAAGAGCGCATGCCGCACATCTCTTTTCCGATTAATGCCGACGACTTCCACGGCGCGTAGTGCATCTATCATCTGTTGCGACCCGACGCGGAGTCCGACGCGGCGCAGAAGTCGCCCGAATGCGACGATTCGGTCGGACACGGCGTGCTCCAAAGTCGACGGTCTATTCGGCATGCGGGACAGCCGTACGTGTGCGGGCCGCTAATATACTAAGTCCGACGCGAGACTGGGCGAATTCGCGACACGTGATAAAACGGCAGCTGGCAATTGCGGTAAGTTGGCCGCCGTGTCTATCTTGCCAACCGAAGCTGGAATCGATTCCATGAAGTAGAATATGCCGACCATTTTCGACCTGGTCGAAACCGGGCTCTCACTCAACCCCGGTATCGCCTGCTCAACCAAGCGCGGCGGCAAATGGCACCCAACGTCCGTAGCCGACTTTAGAGAGCAGATCGAGGCCTTTGCACTCGGCCTACACGCCATCGGCATCCGCAAGGGCGACCGCGTTGCGCTGCACTCCGAAAACAGTACGGAATGGCTCGTCATCGACCAGGCGATCCTGTCGCTCGGTGCTGTCACCGTCCCAATCTATACGACGCAGCACCCTGACCAGACCAGGTACATCATCGAAAACGCCGAAGCCCGCGTCTACATCGTTTCTACCGAGGAATTATTCGAAAGTCAGCGGACCTTCATGGACCAGGCCGTCGAGCGCATTTCGGCCATCGGAATTCTGGGATCATATGCCGACCGCATGCAGACGTACGCCGAGATTCTGGACAAAGGCCGCGCGCTGCGAGGCAGCTATCCGGATCTCCACCTCAAGATCCAACAGAATGTTTCGCCCGAGGATCTGGCAACGTTGATCTATACGTCCGGGACGACCGGAACGCCAAAAGGCGTCATGTTGAGCCATTCAAATCTCGCCTCCAGCGTCGTGGCTGTCTCAGAGCGACTGCCATTCGACGCAGCCCGGCACAGGGGCGACAACATGCTCTCCTACCTCCCGCTTGCGCATGCGCTGGAGCGGGCTGCAACGATCGTCTACCTCTACATCGGATCTTCGATTCACTTCGTGGAAGACTTCACGGAGATTGCCGACGACTTCAAGGTCGTGCGTCCACTGCACATGGCTACGGTTCCGCGGCTGCTCGAAAAAGTGCACGCCGCAATCCGAAAAAACGCCGCCGCTGCGGGCGGCTTGAAGGGAAAACTTGCGATGTGGGCGATCTCACTCGCAGAGAATTACGACGTAACGTCGACGACTCACAGCCTCAAGCTCCGACTGGCCGACCGCCTTGTATTCAGCAAGATCCGCGACAAGGTGTTCGGCGGCAATCTGCAGGCTCTCACTTCCGGAGGAGCCGCTCTCGCCCCAGTCGTTATGAGCTTTTTCAACGGCATCGGCATTTTCTGCGGGCAAGGGTACGGCCTCACCGAAACGTCGCCGGTCATCTCAATCTACAAGAAAGGGCACCTGAAACCCGGATCCATAGGGCTTCCGGTCATAGACGTCGAAGTGAAGATCGCAGACGACGGCGAAATCCTCGCCCGCGGGCCGAACATCATGCAAGGCTACTACAAGATGCCCGATCAGACGGCCGAAGTGATGTCCGAGGGCGGTTGGTTCCATACCGGAGACATTGGTCATCTTGACGAAGACGGGCATCTGTACATCACCGACCGCAAGAAGCAACTCTTCAAGCTGTCAACCGGCAAATATGTGGCACCGACTCCCGTCGAGGTAGCGCTTACGAGTACGCCGTTCATTGAACAGGCCATCGTAGTCGGCAGCGAACGCAAATACTGTGGAGCCCTCCTCGTTCTGGACACCGCAGCCGTCAGGGAGCACTTCGGCGAAGCAGTGGCGTCGGCTTCCGACGAAGATCTGCCGGTAAACCCGGACGTAGTTGCTTTGATTGAAGAAAGCGTCACCGGGGCGAACGAGGGACTGTCACACTGGGAGCAGATCAAGAAACACTGCATCCTCGCTCGTCCATTTACGATCGAAGCCGACGAAATGACGCCGACCATGAAGCTCCGTCGCCGCACCATCCGTCAACGGTATCAGTCGCAGATAGACGCGCTATACGCAGAGACCTAAGGGGGAATAGTCCTTCGTCCAGACCCGATAATAGGGACCCTGCGTCCGCCAACACGGTCCCGGCGCTGTGCCGTAGAGCTCCGCTACCGATTCACCTCGCCACCGACCGCATGGTACCTCCACTGAGTCTTCGGCAGTACGGGATCCATGTTCGCGACATACGGCGCAATGCCGTACCGGCTGTACTGTACGAACGTGCAATCCGCAACGACCCGTCGGCCCACATCGCTCGGTGCGGCGCAATCATGATCACGTCCGGGGAAAAGACTGGCCGCAGCCCGCGGGACAAGCGAATCACAATCAGTCGGGAAAGTGGAGACAACATCTGGTGGGGCCCGGTCAACATGCCGATTGATGTACACACCTTCGAAATCAATCGCGAGCGAGCCACCGACTATCTCAACACGCGGAGCCGCCTGTATGTGGTAGACGGTTTCGCCGGCTGGGATCCGACATACCGCATTAAGGTCCGGATTATCTGCGAGCGTGCCTACCACGCCCTGTTCATGTACAACATGCTCATCCGGCCCTCCGACGAGGAGCTGAAAACCTTCGGAGAGCCAGAGTACGTCGTGTTCAATGCGGGCAGGTTCCCGGCCAACCGGCACACGTCGTTCATGTCGTCAAAGACGAGCATCGACATTTCCTTCGAAGACCGGGAAATGGTCATCCTGGGAACGCAGTACGCCGGAGAAATGAAAAAAGGCATCTTCACGATAATGCACTACATCATGCCGCTTCGTGGCGTTTTGTCGATGCACTGCTCCGCCAATGAGGGACCCACCGGCGATGTGACGCTGTTTTTCGGCCTCTCCGGCACCGGTAAGACCACGCTCAGCGCTGATAAAGACCGCCGCCTCATCGGAGACGACGAACATTGTTGGAGTGACAACGGCATCTTCAACATTGAAGGTGGCTGCTACGCCAAGGCAATCAATCTGTCGGCCGAGAAGGAGCCCGAGATCCATGGTGCCATCTGCTTCGGGGCAGTTCTTGAAAACGTCGTCTTCGACCATACGACGCACGCTATCGACTATGCCGACACAAGCATCACGGAGAATACGCGCGCGTCATACCCAATCGAGCACATTGCGAACGCGAAGATCCCGTGCGTCGGCACGCACCCGGACAACATCATTTTTTTGGCATTCGACGCCTTCGGTGTCCTCCCACCCGTAGCCCGACTGACGCCGGCGCAGGCCATGTACCACTTCATCAGCGGATATACAGCCAAGGTCGCTGGCACTGAAGTGGGTGTCGTGGAGCCGGAAGCGACTTTTTCGGCGTGCTTCGGCGCTGCTTTCTTGGCTTGGCATCCCAGCAAATATGCCGAACTATTGGCCGAAAAAATGAGGCGACACTCGACAAAGGCCTGGCTCGTAAACACCGGCCTCGTCGGCAGCACCCATCGCCGCGTCTCACTCAAGCACACGCGAGCAATCGTCGACGCGATCCACGATGGATCCCTTGCACTCGCCCCCACCGTCAACGACGAAACGTTCAACTTCACCGTTCCAACAACGTGTCCGGGCGTACCTTCGGATATCCTTTGCGTACGAAACGCGTGGTCTGACTCAGCGGCCTACCGCGAGGCAGCAAACCGCCTGGCACACCTCTTCGAAGAAAATTTTAAGATGTACTCTGCCGGCTGCTCCAAAGAGGTTGTCGAGGCTGGGCCTCGTCTCGCAACGTGAGCTATTTCGCTGCCTGCTTCAGCATTCCACGTAAGGAAGCCCCCTTCACGGCGCTTACATCGTCCCGGTATTTGAGCAGGATACCCAAAGTGTCGTCGATCGTCTCTGCATCCAGTGACGTTTTCGACAACGCACCAAGCGCACGCGCCCAATCTAGGGTTTCCGCCACACCAGGTAATTTGTACAGATCCGCCCTTCTGAGCTGCTGCACGAAGGCGACGATCTGTCGGGCCAGCGCCGCGGTAACATGAGGCACTTTCCGGCGCACGATGTCAAGTTCTTTCTCTTTAGACGGATAATCAATCCACCAATACAGGCAGCGGCGTTTCAGTGCATCATGGATTTCCCGCGTGCGGTTGGATGTCAGCACGATGACCGGCGGAGTATGAGCCCTCACAGTACCGAGTTCGGGAATCGTGATCTGAAAATCAGACAACAGCTCGAGCAAAAACGCTTCGAATTCCTCGTCGGCCCGGTCAATCTCGTCGATAAGAAGGACGCGGGCTTTTGAGCCGTCACCGTCCAGCGACTGCAAGAGCGGGCGCCGGACTAGAAAATCAGGCCCGAAGATCTCACGCTCCGCCGCCTGCCGGTCCACATGTCCAGAGGCTTCCAAAAGGCGGATGTGCAGAATCTGGCGCGCGTAGTTCCATTCGTAGACGGCCGTGTGCACATCGAGCCCTTCGTAGCACTGCAGGCGTATCAGCGGCGCGTCGAGAATGCGCGAAAGGACGTGGGCGACCTCTGTCTTGCCAACCCCGGCTTCACCTTCGAGGAATATCGGGCGCTGCATGCGGAGCGCCAGAAAGATCGTCGTAGCGAGTCCCCTCTCGGCGATGTACTGCTCGCCTTCGAGCACCAGCATCACATCTTCTATCGACTCGAAGGCGGCCAAAGATGCCCCTGCGTCCGTATACCTCGTCGTCAGCGGCGAAGGGCGTATGCTGTTGCCCTTGCGTATGCCGCCGCAACGGCACGCCTCGTCATCACCGATACGAGATGAGCTCGGTATTCGGCGCTCGCGGCGTGATCCGAAAGAAGATCGGCCTCAGCCGTCATTGTATCTGTAGCACTGGCTATCGCCTCTGCTCCAAGCGCACGCCCGATGAGTCCACGTTCCGCCCGGCTTGCCCGATGCGCCGTCGCGGAGGCGCCGGTTACGCCGATCCGCACAGACGTGCATTTTCCGTCGTCATCCGTCCGAATCCACGCCGCCACGCCGACAACAGCATACTTGGATGCCGGATTGGCGTATTTGTGATACGCGGCCCCTTCGTTGGATTGAAGCACGGGAAACGATACACCAGTGATTATTTCACCCGCAGTCAGTGCCGTCTCGAACAGTCCGGTAAAGAAATCGGCAGCGGCGATTGTACGAGCTCCGGACTGGTTTCGTACGTCAATTGACGCATCGAGTGCCAGAACGAGTGCCGGATAGTCGGCAGCCGGATCGGCGTGAGCGAGGCTTCCGCCGATGGTCCCGCAGTTGCGTACCTGCGGATCGCCGATACCGCCAGCGGCCTCGGAGAGCACGTTGCACGCGGACTGGACCGTGTCCGACAATTCTACACGGCGGTGCGTCACGAGCGCGCCTATCTTCAGCGTGTCACCGTCAATCGTAATGGCGGAGAGATCGCTCAGTCCCGTGACATCAATGAGCAGGCCCGGTGTGTCCAAGCGGAGCTTCATCGCGGGAATGAGACTGTGTCCGCCGGCGAGCAGCTTTGCGTCGTCGTGGCCGGAAAGTAGATCGAGTGCCTCCTCGACGGAGCCGGCTCGGGCAAAATCGAATGCGCTGGGAGTCATTGTCGGTCAGGATTCAGTGAGGTGGTTACGCATTCATCGCGCGCCAGACGCGCTCGGGGGTCAAAGGCATAGGAATGTCCCGCACGCCCACCGCGTCACAGACCGCATTGACGACAGCAGGAGTAGAGGCGATCGTGCCGGTTTCACCCGCACCCTTGGCCCCAAGGGGATTGTGTGGACACGGAGTCACCGTTCGGTCCACCTCGAACATGGGCAGATCCGCCGCACGAGGAATAGCGTAATCCATGAACGAAGCGGTAACAGGGTGCCCATTCTCGGCATACACTGCCCCTTCCAAGAGCGCTTGCCCGATTCCGTGGGCGATACCTCCGTGCACCTGCCCGTCGACGATCATCGGGTTGATGACCTCGCCGACGTCATCGACGGCTACGTAGCGCAGAATGGAGACTTCACCCGTGTCCGGATCCACTTCCACGGCGGCGATGTGCGTCCCGAACGGAAAAGTGAAGTTTTTGGGATCGTAGAAAGCGTTGAACTCTAAGCCGGGCTCCAACTCTTCTATTGGGTAGTCATGCGGCACGTAGGCCGTCAGCGCAACGTCGCCGAAACCGACCGAGCGGTCGGTTCCCTTGATGGTAAACTGCCCTCCGGAGTACTCAATATCGTCTTCGGATGCCTCTAGTTTGTGCGCGGCGATCTTGCGCGCCTTGTCCAAGACCTTTTCGAGCGCCCGGAGCACGGCGCTGCCGCCGACTGCAAGGCTGCGTGAGCCGTACGTCCCCATTCCGAATGGAATCTGCGCCGTGTCGCCGTGCACGAGTTCTACGTCGTCGATCGGGATCTGCAGGTGGTGGGCCACGAGCTGGGCAAACGTGGTTTCGTGCCCTTGCCCATGCGAATGCACACCCGTGTAGATCTGCACTTTTCCGGTAGGATGCACGCGGATCATCCCGCTCTCATACAATCCGGCACGCGCGCCGATTGCCCCCGCCACCGCAGAAGGTGCGATTCCACACGCTTCGATATAGGTGGAAAACCCAATCCCAACCAGTCGGCCTTCAGCCCGCGCCTCGGCCTGCATTTTGCGCAGCCCCCGATAGCCGATCATGTCGAGCGCCTTGTCGAGCGCCGCGTGGTAGTCACCACTGTCGTACTGAAGCACTACTGGCGTTTCATACGGAAACTGGTCCTTCCGAATGAAATTCATCCGCCTGAGATCGGCAGGGTCGTGTCCCATTTCACCGGCTGCCAGATCCATGAGCCGCTCAAGTAAAAACGTGGCTTCCGGCCGTCCAGCGCCGCGGAGCGCGTCTACAGGAACCGTATTGGTGAAAATCCCCGTCGTGTGTACGTAGATGACTGGCGTCGTGTACTGCCCGGCAAGGAGCGTCCCGTAAAGCCACGTTGGAATGCCGCCCGCAAAGGTGGACAGGTAGGCACCCATATTGGCTTTCGTTTCGACGTGGAGTCCGGTAATCTTGCCGGATTCGTCGAAAGCCATCTTTGCGCTTGTCACGTGGTCGCGACCCTGCGCATCGGTTACAAAGCTCTCGGTTCTGTCCGCGGTCCATTTGACCGGGCGGCCAATCTTGCGTGACGCCCAAGAGACAAGCACCTCTTCCGGGTAGTGGAAGATCTTGCTGCCGAAGCCGCCTCCCACGTCCGGCGAAATCACGCGCACCTTGTGTTCGGGAAGCCCGGTCACGAACGCGCAAAGAAGGAGTCTGATGAGGTGCGGATTCTGTGAGCTCGTATACAGCGTCAACGAGTCGGTGGCCACGTCGTAGTGGCCGATGGCACTCCTCGGCTCGATCGCATTTGGAATCAAGCGCTGGTTCGTGAGTTCATACGACGTGACGTGATGCGCCGCTTCAAGCGCTGCCGCAGTAGCTGCCGCGTCACCCAACTCCCAGGTGAAGGAGGTGTTGTTCGGAGCGGCGTCATGCACCATCGGCGCGTCCGGAGCAAGCGCGTCTGCCATCGTCACCACGGCATCGAGCGGCTCGTAGTCTACCGCGAGACATACTTCGGCATCTTCGGCGGCCTGCCGGCTTTCGGCGATGATCACTGCAACACCATCTCCCACATGGCGCACCTTATCGACGGCAAGAGTATGGTGGGGCGGCTCCTTCATATCCTCTCCAATCTGCCAGCCCGTAGGAATCGGGTTAATGCCGTCGTCGACGATGTCCTGCCCGACGAAGACCGCCACGACGCCGGGCTGGCTACGCGCCGCCTCCGAATCGATGCTCGTAATTAGTGCATGCGCGTACGGACTACGCACGATGCGTGCATGTGTCATCCTCGGCAGCACGATGTCGTCCGTGTAACTGCCGCGCCCGGTAATGAAGCGGTGATCTTCGAGGCGCTTTACGGATTTTCCGATGTAGTCTGGCATGGCGATTCTAATCGTTGGCTAATGATTCGACCTGGATTCACGCCGCCGCCGCGCGTTGGATTGCGCGCACGATGTTGTGGTAGCCGGTGCAGCGACAGTAGTTACCCTCCAGGGCATGCCGGATTTCCCCCTCGCTCGGGTCCACGTTGTGGCTGAGCAAATCTGCCGCGGCCATGATCATGCCGGGCGTGCAGAATCCGCACTGCAGGCCGTGCTCTTCGCGGAACGCTTCTTGGAGAGGGTGTAGCCCGTCATCACCCGCCATTCCCTCAATAGTGGTCACGCTGCAGCCGTCCACCTGTGCGGCGAACATGGTACACGACTTGACGCACGCGCCGTCCACATGCACGTTGCACGCGCCGCACTGGCTCGTGTCGCATCCGACGTGCGTGCCGGTAAGTCGCAGCGTATCACGCAAGAAGTCGACCAGCAGCGTGCGGGGCTCGACATCGGCTTGTAGCCCCGCACCGTTGACTGTTACGTGGATCGATCGAGTCATGCCGCCCTCCTGTTTCGGTTAAGCGAAAAACGACAGAATTCTTCGGCGTCTACCCGTCAGCGAAGCGTAAACCGTGCGGTCGGGTGCCTCCGCCGAAGAGCCCTGCCGGCAGCGGACTATATACACATTTTTCATGAAATCGGCAAAGCCCTTTCTTTTCTTTACACTGCCTCGGAGCGTGAACGACGAGCGGAGCCCATGAAGAACGTAACAGAGTTTGTCGAGCGTGCTGGCCGTCTGCAGGCCGCCGGCAAAGCGTACTCCGTGGCAACTGTCGTTAAGATCCTGGGCTCCACGTACCGCAGGCCCGGTGCACGGTTGCTCGTTGACTCGCGCGGCTATAACGGAATGATTAGCGGCGGCTGCCTCGAACCGGAGGTGGCTCAGCAGGCACGCAAGCTCATCGGTGGCGGCAAGCCGCGCGTACTTTCGTTCGATCTTACAGAGGAAGATCCGGTGCTCGGCTTTGGCACTGGGTGTAGCGGCGTCGTTGACGTGCTCGTCGAAGCCAGCGGCGACCACGTCATCATGGACCTCATTGGCCGATGCCTTAAGCAGAGGCGGTCCGGGGTACTGGCACAGGTCATCGGAGGCCGGCACCTGGGACAAAAGCTCCTCGTTACCGAAGACGGCGTCGTGGCGGGAACCATGGATCCGGTCCTGAGCGAAGTGGCAACGCCGTTGGCACGCGAAGTACTTGCCGGCGGGCTGTCTGTAACGCGTCGTTTCTGCGCAGTGGACGAAGATATCGAAGCACTTTTCGAGATTGTGCGACCACCTCTCAGACTGGCCGTGTTCGGCACAGGAAACGACATCGGGCCCCTCGTGCATCTAGGGCAAGCAATGGGCTGGGAAACGATCATCGTGGGACGTAGAGCGGCGCCGGAGTTGGCCAAGCAGTTCCCCAACGCCGACCGGCATGTGTTTCTGATGCATCCAGAAAAGGCATTGCAGTTCGTGGAGCTGGACCGCCGAACGGCCGCCGTTGTCATGAATCACAATTATGTACGCGACAGAACACTGGTCGGCGTACTCCTGAAATCTGCCGCCTTCTATGTCGGCGCGCTCGGACCGCGTGACCGAACGATGCGCATCAGAAGCGAGTTGGTGGCTCAGGGAGACGTAACCGACGCACACTTCGAGCAGCTCCACGGCCCCGTCGGACTCGATATCGGAACTGAAACGCCAGAAGAAATCGCGCTTGCCATCGTCGCGGAGATACAGGCTGTCAGTGCCGCGCGAAGTGGGGGAATGCTCCGTGACCGCGCCGGTGCGATTCACGACACGGTCGGACCGGCAGACATGTCGTGAGCCCGCGTCGCGGTGGCCAGTAAATAGAGAATCGCCATCCGAACAGCTACACCGTTAGTCACCTGCCTTAAGATGATCGCTCGCTCGTGATCGACCACATCACTTGCCAATTCTACTCCCCGGTTGACGGGGCCGGGGTGCATAACAATCAAGTCCGGATGCCTCTCGAGGTCGCGAAGTTTGATACCGAAGCGGTCGTGATACTCGCGCGTGCTCGGAACGAGGCTCGCATCCTGCCGCTCGAGTTGTATGCGAAGGCTCATGGCCACGTCGCAGCCCTCGAGTGCGTCGCCAAGGCTGTGCGTGACACGTACGCCCAGTGCACGGATGTCCACTGGAACCAAGGTCGGCGGCCCGCAGAGCGTCACGTTCGCGCCAAGCGTGTGCAGCCCGTAGATGTTGGAGCGCGCAACCCGGCTATGCGCAATGTCCCCAATAATGGTTACGTTCAGTCCGTCGAATGAGTCGTAGTGCTCCGTCATTGTTAGCAGATCCAGGAGCGCCTGCGAAGGATGCTCATGTGCACCGTCGCCAGCATTGACCACTTGCACATCCACACACCGGGTTAGAAAATGCGGCACGCCGGGCGATGCGTGACGTACCACGGCCATGTCCACCTTCATGGCCTCTATGTTGCGCACGGTGTCCTTGAGTGTTTCGCCCTTGGACACGCTTGACCCCGCAGTGGAAAAATTGACCACATCGGCAGACAGCCGTTTTGCCGCTAACTCGAACGAGAGGCGCGTTCGCGTTGACGGCTCAAAGAACAAGTTGGCGACCGTGACACCCCGCAGCGTCGGTACGCGCCTGATCGGACGGTCCAGCACCGAACGAAACTCCCGCGCCGTACGCAGGATCAGCCGGATTTCGTCGCTGCCGTAGGTACTTAGGCCAAGCAGATGGCGATGCCGTAACGCCCTTAGCGATGAGTCGGGTGCGTTGTCAGCGTGCACCATACGGTCTGAAGTTTGCGGCCTCAGCTTTCGGTTCTTTTTACGAGCCAGATACCCTCGCGGTCGTCCACTTCGCGCAAACGCACTCGGACCTCTTCACCGGGAATCGTCGGAATATTCCGTCCAACGAAATCGGCGCAGATCGGAAGCTCGCGAAGTCCGCGATCCACCATGACAAGAAAACGGATGCAGGCGGGACGCCCCAGGTCCATAAGGGCATCCATGGCAGCGCGGGCCGTACGCCCGGTATAGAGCACGTCGTCCACGAGCACGAGATACTTTTCCGTGACGTCGAACGGAATGTCCGTCGGTCGCACCACCGGCTGTTTGAGGCGCAGCCGAAAGTCGTCCCGATACATTGTGCTGTCCAGGAGGCCGAGCGGCAATTTTAGCTGGTCGAAATCAATAATTTTCTGTTGCAGCCTGCGTGCAAGATGATAGCCGCGAGTTTGCATTCCGACGAGTGCGTAGGCGTTCGCTTCCTCACTGCCCGGATTCATCAGCTCCACGATCTGTCGAGCCATCCGGCCGAGCGTTCGGTCGAGATCACGCTCGTCCATGAGCTGCGCCTTGATGACGTCATTCGGTTCCACGCCAACAAAATACCGGTTTTCAATCCCACTGTGTGCCACTGCGGAACCGATCACATCGGACCTATTCTAAGCGCTTCCGCCCAATTCCTTTTAGCCATTCTTGTGCAGTCGAGCTCACTTAAATATCTCGATCCGATCGTCGTTTCGCGGCTGAAAAATATGGAGCTGCGTGCACGTCTCGTTGTCGAAGGCTTCATTACCGGTCTGCACAAGAGCCCGTATCATGGCTTCTCCGTTGAATTCGCAGAGCACCGTCCCTACAATCCGGGAGATGAACTGCGGCACGTGGACTGGAAAGTCTTCGGCAAGACTGACCGGCACTACGTGAAGCAGTTCGAAGAAGAGACAAACCTGCGACACTACGTCGTTTTGGATACCTCACCGTCGATGCGGTACCGTCACACGCACGCGCTCACCAAACTCGAATATGGCTCCTACCTAGCAGCAGCACTCCATTTCTTGATGGTGAAACAGCGTGACGCCACGGGCCTTTTGGCGTTCGACGACGCTGTTCACACGATGCTCCGGCCCAAAAGCACGATGGGATATCTGCGTCTAATCCTGGCGCGGCTCGAAGCCCTTTCAGGGCTTGAATCCGACGGCAGCCGAACGAATGCAGCAGAGGCACTCCATGAGGTTGCAGAGCGCATCGCCCGCCGGTCGTTCGTGGTCGTGATCACGGACCTCTTCGAAAACGTCGGGGCGGACGAAGATCTCCTTCGAGCGCTTCGCCACCTGCGGCACCGGGGGCATGAAGTACTTGTTTTTCGCATTCTGGAAAGCGAAACCGAGCGCCTCTTCCGATTCCCCGACGTGCCCACGCTATTTCGTGACATGGAAACGGGAGAAGAAATGTCTTTGCATCCTGCCCGGCTCCGCGCCACGTATGCTACGGAGGCGGCGCGCTTCAGCGAGCAATTCCGGCGGCGGTGTCTGGAACACACCATTGATTTCGTGGAGCTCGATACGGCAGAGCCCTACGATACAGCCTTGTTGGCCTACCTGAACAAACGAAGACAGCTGCACTGACGCCGTGATCGACACCATTCGATCTCTTGCCGACAGCGTTTGCGAAGAGGTAATCCGGTTGCGCCGAGCCTTGCATGCAAACCCGGAGCTGGCTTTTGAGGAACACGACACCGCCCGCCTCGTCGCGGACACGCTCGACGGTCTCGGCATCACAACGCGGACCGGCGTAGCCCAAACAGGCATCGTCGCGACACTTAACGGCGGATTGCCCGGCCCCTCGGTGCTCCTGAGGGCCGACATGGACGCGCTTCCGATCACCGAGGATACAGGGCTTCACTTTGCATCGCGCAATCCGGGCAAGATGCACGCGTGCGGCCACGACGTGCATACGTCCTCCCTTTTGGGGACGGCGATGATCCTGGAATCGCTGCGGGACCAGTTGCCGGGTACGGTTCACTTCGTCTTCCAGCCCAGCGAAGAGCGTCTCCCCGGCGGCGCCTGGGTGATGATCGAAAGCGGCCTTCTAGACTCCGATCCGCCGGATGTGGCATTCGCGCAGCACGTCACGCCGACACTTCCCGCAGGTACCATCGGTGTGCGAAGCGGGACGTTCATGGCCTCCGCGGAGGAGATTTACCTGACCATAACAGGCACCGGCGGTCATGCCGCGGAGCCGCACAAACTGCCGACGGACGTAGTCCTTGCGGCTTCGCACGTCGTTGCGGCGCTGCAGAGCGTGGTGAGCCGCAACGCTCCTCCAGACGTGCCGAGCGTCCTCACGTTCGGTAAGGTCGTGGCCGACGGAGCAACGAACATCATTCCACACCAAGTCCGTCTGGAAGGCACCTTCCGGACGATGAGCGAAACGTGGCGTTTCAAGGCGCATGAAACAATACGTCGCATCGCCACTCACACCGCACAGGCTTTCGGCGCACAGGCCGACGTGACCATTAAGGTAGGCTATCCCGCACTCTACAACGATCCAGCATGCGCCGCACTGTGCCACAC
>JAAXGO010000037.1 GCA_012267425.1 Rhodothermales bacterium | reverse complement strand
GGTTGCCCCAGATCTGGGCCGGATTGGCTACCGGATAGTCGCGTGACGCCAACAAGGCTGCATCGGCACGCTGCTCGCTGCGACTGGTTGGAGCTGCGTTCTGGTATTCGAGACTCAGATTCAAAAAGCCGTGGTGCGTTAGCGGAAGCCCGGCATTAGCGGCCACCTTGACGAATTCTCCGTCACCTTCGAAATATTGCCCGCTCTGCATGCGTACGTGTATACCGTCCGAGGCGTCGCGCAGCAGGAAGTTGAATACGCCAGCGACAGCATCCGCACCGTATTGCGCGGATGCACCGTCCCGCAAAAGCTCTACTTGCTTAAGGGCGATGGACGGAATCAAATTGAGGTCCGGACCCTGCGCTCCTTGATTTAGTGCCATGCCGTGTTGCGCAATGGACGCAGAGCGGTGTCTTCGCTTGCCATTAACAAGTACGATGACATTATCAGCCGGCAAGCCTCTGAGAGTCATAGGACGTACGAACGTCGCCTCTCCGTCGATGGTGTGCCGTTGCACGTTGTACGACGGAATCTGAGCTCGGAGCACGTCATCGATGTCGTAGCTAGAGGTTGTAGCGAGATCCTGCGCGCTGAGCACGTCGATGGGAACGACAGAGTCCTTGACGAGGCGAGGAAGCCGCCGTGAGCCGACCACGACAAGGTCGCTGAGCCCAAAAACGCTCGGTTCCAATGTGACATCTAGCGTCGTGCTGCCCGCCACCGGCCTAATGTGCCTCGATCGATATCCCACGAATGAAAAGTCCAGAATGTCGCTGGCCATATCAACCTCTATCGAGAAGCCCCCCGAGAAATCGGTAGTCGTACCGCGCGAGGTGCCGTGGATCAAGACGTTCACGCCCGCAAGCGGAGCGCCTGTATCCGAGGCTGTTACCGTGCCGCGAATCGTCACCTGTGCCTGTGCCTGCACCGTCAGGCCCGCAGAGATCGCGACGACGATAAGGAGCACATGGGCAAGAATCCTGGACCTGTCCATAAGCCTATCGTGTCTGGAATCTGGAACTTGCTTGAAGCTAATATACACTAGCGGCGACTTGAGAAAATTTGCCAATTTTGTTGTTTTCTGAAACAAATATTATTTTTAGTCATGACTAATTTTGTGCACCATGACCCGACTCAGTCTCATCCTTGCCTGTGTAGTGCTCCTCGTTTCGGGGTGCCGGCAGCCGAATCCGGAGGATTCGAAGGTGGATTTTTCCTCTCGGGCGATCCGGGTCGTAGCAACAACGAATATCGTTGCTGACCTCGTGTCGAGGGTCGGTGAGGGACGGCTTGAAGTGCATTCGCTGATGGGGCCGGGCGTTGATCCGCACCTCTTCAAGGCGAGTGCTGGCGACGTGACGCGGATGGCCGAAGCCGACGTTGTCGTGTACAACGGGCTCCACCTGGAGGGCAAAATGACGGAGGTGTTTGAGCAAATGCGGGGGCGCGGCATCCCGACGCTGGCCGTAGCCGAGGACACAGCTCTACAGAGTAGTCTCAGGGAGTCGGAGTTGTTTCAGGGCAATTTTGACCCGCACGTTTGGTTTGACGTGACGCTTTGGATGCGCGTGGCGCGTGCAACGGAAAGGTACTTTGCTACATTGGACCCGGTCCATGCCGACACGTATGCCGCCAATACAGCTGCGTACGTGGTAGAGCTGGAAGCGGCCCATCGCTACGTTCTCGAGCAGGCCGAATCAGTACCGGAGGCATTGCGGGTGCTCGTTACGTCGCACGACGCATTCGGGTATTTCGGGCTGGCGTACGGCTTTGAGGTACGTGGACTGCAGGGAATCTCGACGGCCACCGAAGCAGGGACGGCGGACGTACAGGACGTCGCGGCAATGGTAGCCTCGCGTCGCATTCCTGCCATGTTTATAGAATCGTCGGTGTCGCCGAGAGGCATCGAAGCGGTTCGGGAAGCCGTTCGGGCCCGAGGCTTTGAGGTGGCAATAGGTGGAACGCTCTACGGCGATGCCTTAGGAGGTCCTGCGTCGGATGCTGCGACATACCTCTCGATGGTCCGCCACAACGTCGACACGATCGTCGACGCTTTGCTCGAAACACGAGGCGATGCAGCCGGCGATTGAAGTCAGCGACCTCACGGTCGCCTACCGCGACCACCCGGTTCTGTGGGACATCGATTTGACGGTGCCCCAAGGCGTGCTGATGGCGATTGTTGGTCCCAATGGAGCGGGCAAAACGACGCTGATTAAGTCGATTCTGTCGCTCGTCCCTGCGTCTGCGGGCCAGGTTTTGCTGTTCGGGGAGCCGTACACGAAGGGGCGACAGGCCGTAGGCTACGTACCACAGCGTGGGAGCGTGGATTGGGATTTTCCCACCAGCGTTCTCGACGTGGTCCTGATGGGGCTGTACGGCAAACTTGGCTGGTTCAAACGTCCCGGGCGCAAGGAGCGAGTCCTCGCAATGGATGCCCTACAGCAAGTAGGCATGGATTCGCTTGCCGCACGCCAGATCAGCCAACTGTCCGGCGGACAGCAGCAGCGCGTGTTTCTCGCCCGCGCACTTGTGCACGACGCAGCGGTGTATTTCATGGACGAGCCGCTTCAGGGCGTCGATGCTACGACCGAGCGTGCGATCATCGATCTCTTACGAGCGCTCCGAAAGCGCGGAAAGACGGTCATCGTCGTGCACCACGATCTGCAGACCGTCGGCGAATATTTCGATCAGGTGATGCTGCTTAACGTGCGCCGGATCGCCAGCGGGCCCGTTGCCGAAGTGTTTACCGACGAAAACCTGCGTCTTACCTACGGCGGCCGCGTGGCGTTTTTGAAGGCGACGACCTCCGCGTAGCGTAATGGAGCTGTTTACCGACTATACACTGCGAACCGTGGCACTCGCAGCCGCGCTTTTGGGTGCGGTCAGTGGTGCACTCGGGACCTTCGCCGTACTCAGGAGGCAGAGCCTTCTCGGGGATGCAATTTCCCACGCAGCTCTTCCCGGGATTGCCTTGGCTTTTATGCTCACAGGCAGCAAGTTGCCATTGGCGCTCATGGTTGGAGCGGCTTTGACCGGATGGCTTTGCACGCTGATGGTAATGGCCGTTACCGAGGTATCACGCATCAAGTATGATGCGACGCTTGCCCTCATGCTGAGCGTGTTCTTCGGCGTCGGGCTCGTGCTACTTACCGTCATCCAGAAAATGCCGGATGCCAATCAGGCGGGACTAGATACGTTCCTGTTCGGGCAAGCCGCTTCGCTCGTTGAACGCGACCTCGTAACCATGGCCGCACTGGGAGGCCTGGTACTTCTCACCACCATGGTGTTTTGGAAGGAGTTTAAGTTGCTTTCGTTCGACGTGGATTTCGGGCGGAGTCTGCAGCTTCCGATACGGAGCCTCGACATCGGTCTCACGACACTTCTCGTCATAGCTATCGTCATCGGCCTTCAGACGGTCGGCGTTGTTCTCATGAGCATGATGATCATCGCTCCACCCGCGGCTGCTCGGCAGTGGACGGATCGTCTTGGAATCATGGTTTTTCTCTCTATGGGCTTTGGTGCTCTTTCCGGCGTCGTGGGAGCACTGCTGAGTGCCGGGACGGCCAAGTTGCCGACAGGACCAACAATCGTCCTTTGTGTCAGCGTACTCGTCGTCATCTCCTTTGTCGGTGCACCCAATCGTGGGATTCTGTGGCGGATGGTGCGCGACCGGCGACGCGGACGCCAACTCAGGCGTGGGACCGTGTTGCTTGATCTCTACGCCCTCGCAGCGCAGCATGAAGACCGGGATCATCCGCATGCGGAGGCGACGATTGACTCGATGCACCCCCACGCAGGGCGACTGCGCCACAGACTCATGGTGCTTGCCGATCGCGGACTCGTACGACAAACGGCACAAACGGAATGGGCGCTTACAGAAGCGGGGATCGAAGAGGCAAAACGTATCCTAACGAACACTGTAGCCAAAAGCGACGAGCCGTGACTGATTTTCAGATCGAAATACAGCTTGTAGCTCTCGTCGTGGCGGCGGCGTGTGCGCTGCCTGGAACGTTCCTTATCCTCCGACAGATGGCTATGATGTCGGACGCGATAAGCCATGCGATTCTGCCCGGCATCGTGGTCGCCTTTTTTCTTACCGGGTCGCTGTCTTCGCCGCTTCTTATCGTCGGCGCGGCGCTCACGGGCGTTGTGACCGTCGCACTCGTCGAAGTGGTGACCCGCACTCGGCTCGTCAAGGAAGACGCCGCCATCGGACTCGTCTTTCCGGCACTTTTCAGCATCGGCGTGATTCTGATTGGCCGGTATGCCGGCGACGTGCACCTTGATATCGACGCCGTCCTTCTGGGTGAGTTGGCACTTGCGCCCTTCGATCGATGGACCGTAGGGTCTATGGACATGGGGCCCCGGGCGCTCTGGGTCATGGGCACCGTAGCTGTACTCAACGTCACGTTCCTTCTTGTTTTCTACAAGGAGCTCAAGCTCGCCACGTTCGACGCGGCGCTTGCCGCGACGCTGGGATTCATGCCGGCGGCCCTCCACTACGGCCTGATGACGCTCGTATCGGTGACGGCGGTGGCGGCGTTCGACGCGGTTGGCTCCATCCTGGTCGTCGCTTTGATGGTCGGTCCGCCCGCCGCCGCACATCTTCTTACCGACAAATTGGACCGCATGATGATTCTGGGCGTCGGAATTGGTACTACCGGAGCCGTTGCCGGATATTGGCTTGCACACATTCTTGACGCCTCGATTGCAGGAGCAATGGCGACGGTGGTGGGTCTACTCTTCGGCCTCGCGTTCCTGTTTGCGCCACACCGGGGAGTCATAGCGGTGAGGCGGCGGAGGAATAGGCAGCGTTGGTCGTTCGCACAGAAGATGCTGACAATTCATCTTCACCAACACGAAGGACTGCCGGAAGCTGAGTGGGAGAGCCGCATTGATCATCTCCAGGAGCATCTCCAGTGGTCGGCCGCCTTCGCCGAGCGGGTAGTCGCACAGAGTCTGAAAAAAGCCCTCGTTGTGCGCACGAACGGCAAACTGGAGCTGACCAGTACCGGACGCAGGCTCGCACGGGAGACAGTCGTTGGCAACTGATCAGAACGCTCCGCGCTCCATGCTCACGCGCACGTCTTTTATGCGGCGCACAACGGACAGAAGAAACCCGAGCGTGAGCAGGATGATGCCGATCCAGACGAGGCTGATGACGGGCTTTTCGAAGGCCTGAACGATCACCCAGTCGGGACCTGCCACGCCGGTTAGAGTAAGGGTGATTTCTCCAGTTTCGACGTGCATGCGCGTAAACCGGATTTGCATGTCAGTATGCTCAGCGGCGAGGGTGCGGACACTGCGGTCGGTGCCGATGAGATACAGCGGAACGTGTTCAGACACGCGTCCACTGGGGACATGCCGCACGGTGAGACGCGCCCCGACGGCAATCTCAATGCGGTCACGTTCTCTTTCGCTCAAAAACGGCTCAAGATCGGGTGTGGTATCGAACGCGTCGAATCGGATGCTGAACGCACCGTCGCCCACCAGGACGCTGTCCCCGCGTGCGAGCACCGTTTCGTCGGCGCCGTCCGGATTTGCCATTTCGCGCGGCGTGACGGCGACAAAGATGTCCTTTTCGACGAACAGCTTCAGGTCGGGATGTTGAATCCACTGCCCGGAATTTGATTTGTAGGCCACGGGCTTGAGCGTAAAATCGTGGCCGCGGGGATCTGTGAACGAGAGTACGAATCGTGTGTGACCGCGCTTACCGGGCTCAGTGCCCGCATACATGACGCGGTAGCCTTCGACCTCAAGAGGTCTGTCGCGTTCAAGAACGAAGTTGTCGCGATCTGAACCGGGCGGTGCGTTCGAGATCGGATTGCTAAAGCCTGCCGAGGTGATGATGCCTATGATTGCGATTCCGAGACCGACGTGGGCGAGCGCGCCGCCGGCCAACCGCAGGTTGCCGCGTGCTATCCGCACAAGCACAGCAGCATTGCCGAAAAACGCGAAGAGAGCCGCAAAGAGAAGCAGCATCAGCTGGAGTGCAAAGCCGTATTCGGCAAAGAATCCACTAGGGGTACCGAGGTGCAGTGACAGCTCAATGAACGGCGTAAACAGCAGTATGAGAAGTGTCGAGACCACCGCGAGCGCCATCGGGAGCGTGAGTACGCGGTTGACGGTCTCGATGCTCATCTTATTCCACCAGAAGAGCTGCCCCAAACCGGCCAGAAACACGAATCCGACCGACAGCGGCAGCGTCCAGTCGGTATAGAACTCGATCGGTACCGTGGCCGGATTGTCGCGGAATATGCGTCCGAAAATCGGCGAGCTCGTCCCTAGAATCACGACTGCCGCAACCACGCAGAGAAGTGTAGCACCGCAAAACACCATGAACTCGCGCGACAACGGTTTGGCTTCCCTCTGCGCCTTCGGCAGCTCGCGCCAGCGCCAGGCGAGGAGGCCAAAGCCCAGAACGCCCATCGACAGAATCCAGACAAGGAGCTGGTTGTACAGTCCGAGATCGACGAACGAGTGCACAGACACGTCGCCGAGAATGCCACTTCGTGTCAGAAATGTCGAATAGACGACCAACATGTAGAGCAGAATGCACAAAGAGAGTGCTGCTTTGTGGCCGATGCCTCCTTTTCGCTGGATGAGCATCAGGTGGATGGCGGCCACGCCCGTGAGCCATGGAACGAAGGAAGAGTTTTCGACCGGATCCCACGCCCAGAAGCCACCGAAGGAGAGCGTTTCATAGGCCCAGTATCCTCCCATTGCAATGCCTACCCCGAGGCACATGACGGCCGCGAGTGTCCACGGCAGGGCAGGACGCACCCATTCCGTGTACCGCTTTTTCCAGAGAGCCGCAACGGCGAAAGCAAACGGCACAATGAGAAGCGCGAATCCGACGAACAACATCGGCGGATGAATGACCATCCAGTAGTTTTGGAGCAGGTCGTTAAGTCCAGTGCCGTCTTCCGGTACGAAGCCCGGAAGCGTCTGGAAAATCGGAGCATCTGGGTTGGCTTCCGCGAGCGTGGCAAACGGTGCAGCTCCGATCGGGACGGAGCCAAACTTGAGTCCGACGATCATCGACAGCAAAAAAACCTGGCATAACGCGACGACCGTCATGACGGGTGCTTCGTAGCTGCGTGCTGCCCATTTGATGAGCGCCAGCCCGACGATGCAGTTGAGGATAATCCAGAGGAGGAACGAGCCTTCCTGACCTTCCCAAGACGCCGAGAACAGGAAATACCACGGCAAGTCGCGCGACGAATGGCCCCACACATAGTTGTACTGGAACTGGTGTGTGGCAAGAAGCACTATCATCAACGCCCATGCGCCGAAGAGACACACGGTCATTACCGTCCATGCCGAGCGTCCGATGCGCTTGAAGTCTGCGATGTCAACAGCTTCGTATTCCGCCGCACGAAAAAACGCAAAGACGGCTAACGCGGCGCTTACGAACGCCGTGATGATCAGAAGGTGACCGACGATACCTGCCATTGTGCTACTTCAAACCTGTGGCTTGAAGACTGCCGGGCGGTGCGTGTTCCAATGCGGAGCGCTTACGAAGTGCCGAAAGGAAGTGCTGCTGCAGTCCGCCGAATCCACCGTTGGACATTACGAGAACCACGTCTCCCGAGCGCGCGTCGCCGATGAGGCTCCGTAGAAGGTGGTCCGCACCGGAAAAAACTCGGGCAGGCGTGCCCCGCGCCGTGATAGTACGTACCAATGTCTTCGTGTCCATGAATCGGGATCGGTCGTCGTTATGCCTAAACGGTGGCGTGCTCAAGTACGCCTTCGACGCGTCGGCGAAGGCATCGGCATAAGGCTTTTCGAACGCCTTGCGCCGGCTGCTATTGCTGCGCGGCTCGAAGACCGCGATCAAACGCCGGTTGGGCCACCGCTCGTGAGCAGCGCGGATAGTTTCGCGCACCGCAGTCGGATGATGCGCAAAGTCGTCGACGACGAGCACACCCGAGAACTCTCCCAGTATTTCTTGGCGGCGTTTCATGCCCTTGAACGTTGAGAGTGCGCCTTCAAGCTCGGAAACTGAGAGACCCTCGCTGAGCGCAATCGTACAGGCCGCAAGGGCATTAAGGAGATTGTGCCTCCCACTCATTGGCAGAAAGAGCGTGCTTGGCCTTCTCCCTTCGGCTTTGAGGGTAAACCGCTGCCCGGCGGCTACGCGTTCGATATTCGTTGCCGTTATGTCCGTATCGGGCAAGAGCCCAAATGTAATGATCCGGGCCGTCGAGCAGGAAGCGAGCGCACGGACACCGGGATCGTCGCCCCACAAAGCGAGCACGCCCGGCGGCTTGACCAATGCGACAAACCGCTCGAACGCCTGCCTATAGTCGTCCATGTCGCTGTATATGTCGGCATGGTCAAACTCCAGCGACGTGACGATGGCACTCGCCGGGTTGTAGTGCATGAATTTCGGCTCCTTGTCGAAATACGCTGAGTCGTATTCGTCTCCCTCGACCACGAAATGAGGTCCGCTTCCCACATCGTAGCTGTCACCGTATTCGTTCATCACACCGCCGACGAGAAAGCCGGGGTCGCGCCCGGTCGCACGAAGGATGTGCACCAGCATACCGGTCGTCGTGGTCTTGCCATGGGTTCCCGCCACGACAAGCGGGCGGCGTGTGCGGAGGAAGAAATGGGCAAGCGTCTCCGGCAACGATGCCTGTGTCAGACCGCGCTCGCGTGCAACTGCCGCTTCCACGTGGGTCGGGACACATGCATTGCCAACCACCACGAGGTCGGGCGCGTCGTCGAGGTGGGCAGCAGTGTAGCCGTCGTGAATGGGGATACTCATCTCGGCCAGCCGCGTGCTCATGGGAGGATAGACGCCGCTGTCGGAACCACGCACGGTGCAGCCCGCCTGTTTGAGGAGGCCAGCCAACGATCCCATGCCCGTCCCACAGATGCCTATGAAATAGACATCCTGGATGAGCTCCGCAGCAGGCAGCTGAGGCCGCTCGAAGATACGCAGGTGCGCGTCCGGAAAGTCCGAAAGCTGTTGCACAAGCAGACGTAAAGAGGCGGTATGTGACTGATACGCAGGCTCCCTTGCGGGCTGACCGCGCAGGGATGAGGTATCAGGAAGCCGGTGCTATTGAATTCGTATCAGCCGGCGACCGCAGTGCGCCACGGAGAGCTTGGGCAACGGAATCGAATGCCGAATACATGACCGGGACAATGACGAGCGTCAGAAAAATGGCGAACGTCAGCCCACTGATAATCGATGTTCCCATTGCACCCCAAAACTGCGTGTTCTCCGATCCGAACTGGAGATTCGGAGCGAAATCCGTCAAGAGACCCACGAAGTCTAGTTGGATGCCAAAAGTGAGCGGTACGAGACCGATGATAGTTGTCAGTGTGGTAAGTACCACTGGACGAAGTCTTGTTGCACCTCCTTCTACGATCGCCTGAATCTTCGAGTGACCACGATCACGGAGCTGCTGTATGTAGTCGATGAGGACGATGTTGTTGTTGACCACGATGCCCGCTAGGCTGATCACGCCGATGAAAGTCATCAGACCAAACGGAGTCCGCGTGAGAATGAGACCCAACAGCACGCCGATCAGACTCAGCCCGACGGCCACCATGATGATGAACGGGGTTGCAACGCTGTTGAACTGCGCGATCATGATCATGAAAATGCAGGCGACACCAATAAGCAGGGCCGTGAACAAAAACCCGAAGGACTCGGCCTGCTCCTCGTTTTCACCCGTGTATGCCATGCGGTATCCCGCAGCGAGCTCTGCTTCGTAGGGACTGAGGTATTCTTGCACCTGTGCCAAGACCGCAGCCCCGTTGTAGCCGGGTGCAATGTCCGCCGTCACGGTAGCCACTCGTTCGAGATCCAGCCGGGTTATCGAGCCCAGCCCACCGACGATCTCGAAGTCAGCTACGGCCGTGATCGGTATCTGGACACCGTCCTCTTCGATCGTCAGCTTTTCGATTGCCTCCAAACTCTCTCTCTGTCCCTGCGCCAAGCGTACGATGATGTCGTGTTCGTCTTTGCCGGTCCGATACTTGCTGGCTTCGAAGCCGTTAATGGCCGTGCGTACGGTGTTTGCGATCTGGCGCGTGTTGAGACCGAAGCGAGCAGCCCGCACGCGATCAATGTTGACCCGCACTTCCGGGCGACCTGTGTTGAGATTGTCGGCGATGTCAACGAGGCCCATAATCGTGCCTGCTGATGACGCTTGAACGAGCTGCTGTTTTACTCCGCGCGTGATTCGGACGATTTCGTCGAAGTCTTCGCCCGAGATCTCGATGTTAACCGGCGCCCCGACGGGCGGTCCGGCGGAGTCCTTTTCGAAATCGATTTCGATGCCGGGAATGCCCCGGAGTTGCTCCCGCAGGCGGGTCATCGTGTTGTCGCTCGACTCGGGCCTGTCGGCATAATCGACCATGTTGAGCGTCAACGTCGAACTCTCGGCGCCCGAAGCCCCGCCACCGAAGAACACGTCGCCGCCGACGCCGACACTGACGAGCATGTTCTTGATGTTGTCGCGATCGTTGGCGTTGCTTTCCAACAGGGCGTTGACACGCGTCTGTGCTTCCGCCGCTACGCGATTGGTTTCGTCGACGTTCGTGCCCAATGGAGCTTCCAGCTTAATGTTTACGAAGGTCGGATCAGTGTCAGGGAAGAATTCGACGCCGGTGGGTGCGGTCGCATAGAGTCCCAGGATGCCGAAGAGGCCACCAAGCGTACAGGTAAGAAGTCGGGCCCTGTTGTCGGTTAGTAGCAGCTCCGTGCGCCGCCTAAGAAGCCGCCCATTAAGCAGAACGCCGACGAGTCCAACCACTACAATTACGACGGGCAGCATGACAAGGTTGACTGCTGTGATGAATTCTACGTCGCGTGCCAGCGCCATGAGCAACAAAACAACGGTGTTGACGGCAAAAAACACGAGTCCCGCCTTCACGCTGGTTATTCCACCCAAGTAGATTGTCTCGAGCGAATGGAGTAGGATTGCCAATAGACCGGCGACGACAAAGAGGCCGCCAGGCAAAAGCAGAATGAGACCTGCCTGCATACCCATCAAGTTGGCGACGACGCCGCCGGCGACAAGGAGGGCGGCGCCCAGCGAAAAAGCACCCAGCGCGAAGGTATTGCGAAGGAAGGAATTGCGAGTCCTCATCAAGATGGCAAGCGGCAAGACGGCAGCGGCAAGAAACAGCGGAATTCCGACACCCATTGCTGCTTGCCCGGCGGGCACGGTGGCTGTGATACCTATCGCGACGAGTACGCACCCTGCGATCGCGACGAGCGCAGTCACCATCCACAGAATCCTGCGTTGGAAGAGCGCATCGTGGAGATCGTAGCGACGCTCCAGCATTCGAAGGAGGAAGACCCGATAGCCCCCCAATAACTCGGGCAGCTTCTTCTGCACGAAACGCTGTGCAACCGGACTGAAAACGTACTTTTGGACCGCCCAAAACACAGGAATGGCGACCGCGAGGACGACCGCGGTTTTCCAGTTCGAGAATACGATAGTCAGCGCGACGAGGACAATGACGGCGCCAAACAGAAGGCGAGCGAAGCGTGGCCGCGCTAGCGGGTCTTCGCTTTCCAGACGCACGAAATACCCCGTAATGACCGGGTTGATGATGATCGCAACGAAAAGCGAGCACGACAGCGTGATAATCAACGTCATCGGCAGGTAGCTCATAAACTTGCCGATGACACCCGGCCAGAACAGCATCGGAACAAAGACCGCGACGGTCGTCGCCGTTGATGCAACGACAGCGCTGCCGACCTCGGCCGTCCCGCGCCGAGCCGCGTCGAAGCGCGAATGGCCCATCTCCCGGAATCGGTAGATGTTTTCGACGATCACCACGGCATTGTCAACGAGCATGCCGAGCGCAATGATGAGGGAAAACAGAATCACGAAGTTGAGATCCTGCCCCATCACCTGTAAGACGATAAACGACAGAAACATCGAAAGCGGAATCGCAATCCCGACCAGAGTGGCGTTGCGCACTCCGAGGAAAAACAACAGCACCAGCACCACGAAGATGAGTCCGCTGATGATGTTGTTTTCCAGGTCCTTGACAAAGGTCAGCACCTGTTCGCTCATGTCTCCGGTAATGACGACTTCCGTTCCTTCTGGAAGGGGAAAACCGTCAAGAACGGCGTCCACTTCGTTTGCCGTCGAGAGGATATTTGCGCCGGACCGCTTCTTGATATTCAGCGTCACGACCTGCATCGTTTCCGTCCGATTGCTCGGAAGCTGGATCAGGCGGTTGTCTTGCTCCACCTGCAGTACGCGCAGTCTGGCGTAACTGGAGCGGGTCCTAAAGCCGAAGTCAACATCCGCCACGTCGCGGACATACACGGGCCTCGCATTCGGGCTCTTAATAACCAGGTTTCCGATGTCACGCTCGGGCTCGTCGAACTCACCGTCAATTCGCACGAGATAGTTGAGCCGGTCTACGTTCATCGAGCCGCCGGGAATGTTGGCGTTTTCCCGCTGAATCGTAGAAATGACGTCATCGAACGTCAGAGCGTACCCCTGTAGCGCGTTCAGATCTATGTTGACTTTCACCTCGCGCTCCAGAGCGCCCACGATGGGGACTTCCAAGACGCTTGGGATGGCCTCAAGCTCTTCGGCAAGCTCTTCGGCAACTTCCTTAAGACGGGCGAGCGAATAGGGCGCCGCCATGTTGATCGACATGATCGGAAACTCCTGCAGGTCGATCTCGCTTACGAGCGGCTCTTCCACGTCGCTTGGCAACTCCGCTTTCGCGATGCTCACCTTGTCGCGCACCTTTTGGAACGCCTCGGTGATCGACACCTCAGGGTCGAATTCGATAATAACCGTTGAGACGCCTTCTACCGAGGTTGAGCGGATTTCCGTAATACCGTTGACACTTTGAATCTCTTGCTCAACCGGTTTGGTGATCAGTGATTCAATATCATCGGGGCTTGCGCCTGGATACACCGTCGTTACGACGATGTTGGGGATCTCTATTGACGGGAAAGATTCCTTCGGAATCGTGATGTAGCTGGTCAGTCCCCCAAGCGTGAGCAGCGCCGTCAGAATGGCGACGCTGGGCCGGTACTTGATTGCAAGAGCAGTGATCTTCATTGGCGCACGCTGGCTTCTGGCCGGATTGGGACACCAACTTTGTCGAGCGCGGTATAGCGAGCGTCCACAGCCACACGATCGCCATCTGTTACCGTGGTATGGCCCAAGACGATGACTTCGGTACCCGGTTCAAGGCCGCTTTCCACGATAACGCGTCCTTCATGGGACGGCCCCAGCGTTACGCTCACACTCTGTGCGCGGTCGTCATTCGAGACGGTATACACGTTGTGGCCTGCTTCATCGCGCACGACCGCCGCGCGTGGTATTATCAGGACGCTGTCGAGACGTTGCCGGGTGACGAATACCTCCGCAATCATCGCCGGTTTGAGTCGTCCGTCCTTGTTGCTAACTTCGGCTTCAACGGCAAAGGTCCTGTTTTCGGGGTTGATGGCACTTCCAGCGAATGTCACCGTGCCCGTGCGGCGAGTACCTCCGTAGGCGGCGAAGCCGAAAGAGACTTCTGTGCCGACGGCGATGTCACCAGCGTAGCGCTCGGGGACGCCGACGGAAATCTTGACACGCCGCGTATCGACGATGCGCGCAACCGGGACGCCGGGTGCGACCTGTTCTCCGCGCTCGACGAGGTGTGCCTCGACGGTACCGGCGAAGGGTGCGCGGATCGTCGTGTTGGCGAACTGTTCACGCGCCTGTGTCGCGGTTGCAGCAGCCTGACGAACGGCCGCTTGGGCCTGCCGCCTCTGAGCAAGGACGTTCTTGAACTCAAGGGCGCTGAAGATGGAGTCCCGGTACAGCGGCTCCAGCCGTGTGTAGGTGTCCTCGGCCAGATCGAGTTGGGCCTGCATCGTTTCGAGGCCAGCTTCGGCCTGCTCCAGAGCGGCCTCAAGGAGCGCCTGGTCTAGCTGCGCGACGGCCTCGTCACGGTCGACCAGCGTACCGAGTGCAGAAAGCATGACCACGGTTCCCGCGGTTTGCGCTGACAGCGTTGCGTCATTGACGGCTTCGACGGTGCCGGTGAGTTCAATCACGTCCTCGAATGCATCGGTAGTGAGAAGGAGCGTTTCAACCCGTGTCGACGGCGCTGGACTGCCGGTGTCGGCCATGTCTTCGTCGCCGCCGCAGGCCGACATGATGAGAGAGAAGCAGAGAATTGAAGAGAATTGGCGTAGTTTCATGGGAAGAATCATAGGCTACGGCACCGATCGGTTACTGGTTAGCTGTATGTCAGACTGCTGCCCGAGAGGAATGCCGACAGCCGTTTCGAATGCGCTTCGGGCGACGAGAAAATCAAACACGGCTTGTAGAAGGTTCAGGCGGCTCTGGTCCAGTTGGTCCGAAGCGTCCCGCTCTTCGAGAGGTGTGGCAACACCTTCGGCCAGACGGGCACTCGCATAGGTATAGCTCAGCTCTGCATTCGCGACGTTTTTTTCCTGGGCTGCGATCTGTTGCCGGGCGCCGGCCAGGTCGCGCTTCGCGCGTGCCACTTCCAGGCGGACGCTTTCCCGCAGACTGAGAGTCTGCAGCTTGGCCCGACTGATGTCTATCCTTCGCTGCTGGATGAGAGCCGAGGTTGCAAAGCCGTCAAACAGCGTCCACGTTAGACTAAAGCCGACGTTGATTGACGGCTGCCAGTATGACGAGCTGAAGAAATCATTCTGCCCTTTTGTGAAAAGGAATGGATCGTCGTTACTGGTGATCGTGAACGTGCGGTTATCCGGGACGCTGCCAAGAAAACTGAGATTTGCAAATGCCGACAGTTTGGGAATGCGGTTGGACCTCGCGACGCTGAGATTGAGGGCATGGATCTCTTCGGTAAGTCGTGCCTGTTCCAGATCCGGCCTCCGATCCAAGGCCGCCGCTACGGCGTCTCCATCGGACACGGCGAACCAGTGCGTGTCGGCTTCAAGCGATCCCCGGAGCCGCACGTCCGTCTCGACCGGGATTCCGAGAAGAAATTTGAAGTCGTCAAGGCTTGCGTCGGCCCGGTTTTCCGTATCGACGAGCAAGGACTGCAGATTGGCCAGCTGAACGTCGGCGCTGAGCCGCTGGAACTTGGGAGCGACGCCTTGAGCGACGCGGCGCGTGGTTTCAGAAAGCGTCTTTTCGGCGCGTACAACGCTTTCGGCCGCGACCAGTGCACGCTCGCGGTCGAGGAGAGCCTGATAGAAGGCCCGCCGCACCTGGTCGATAACCACTTGTTCCTGCCGATCTACTGCTCTTGAGAACACGTCCGACACGCGAGCAGCCGCACGGAGTCCCGCCATGGCTGAACTATCGAAGAGCTTCTGCGTGACGTTGATCGTCGAGACGAACTGGTTCTCGACCTGGAACGGGTTGTCCCCTCCGGCGAGGACAATGTTTGCATCTTCGAGGCCCTGCGTTTGCCGCCGGTCGAATTCGTCAAACGAAATCGGCATCGTTGTAGGGTCGTCGTCGGTACGCGCGTCTTCGTTATAGGCTAGCCAGCCGATGAAGGCGAAGCCCGAAAAAAAATCACCGGCGGCACTGCCTGCAAAAGGGTTAGCCGTTCTTAGGTTGCGCGTGTACCCGCTGCTCGCGTCAACGCGTGGCATCGTCTCGCTCCAGGCGTTTCGCACTTCGGCTCGGGCCACCGCCGCATCCATGCGTACCTCTTGCAGGGCGTAGTTGCTGACAAGCGCAATCTGGATTGCTTCGTCAAGCGTGAGCGTGACGATGTTCTGCGCCTGAGCCGGAGACCAGCACGCGAACACCATAGCAATCGTGATTCCGTTGAGGCACAGTGGTCGCATAAGGAGCCTCGTCTTTAGTTCAGCAGTCCGTCGCACAGAACGGTAGTAAGGAATTCCGCCCCTTCCTCGGGCGCAGGTGCATCCCTAAGACAAATCTGCATCTGCAGGTTCTTGAGGTTAGCAAGGATCACGTGGGCGGTGGCGTCGATCGGCAGTGTCCGGATTTCGCCTGTATCCATGGCGCGGCGGAGCGCAGGACGAAAAGCCTCTACGAGCGCTGCATAGTATGCCTGGAAAAACGAGGCACGCCCAGGATTGTCGTCAAAGACGCTCCAATAGGCTTCCTTGATCATGATCATGAAGAGCTCTCGGCGCTCTTCGAAAAACGCGTTCCACGCGGTGATCAATCCGGCGAGCGCGTCCCGAAACCCCGTGGAGTCTGCCGGAAACGCGTCTTTGACAAGCTGTATGAGTTCGATCTGAAACTCGTCAACGATGGAGAAGAGTATGTCCTCCTTGCCGCCGCTGAAATAGTTGTAGAGCGTTCCCTTAGAGTATTCTGCGCGCTGAGCTATTTCATCCAGCGTCGCGTGCGCATACCCCTTTTCGGCGAATGTTGCACTCGCGGCGGCGAGAATGTCGCGGCGCCGTGCGTGCCGTTCGCGATCGCGCCGAGGCAGTCGGGCGTAGGATGTAAGCATCGAGGTCTATAGTAGTTGACGCTGCGGTCAGACCCTGACCCGAACGTCAATCTTTCGTTACCGGTTCACGTAGATCGTGAAAATCAGGTGAGTTGCAGTCTCAGACGTACTGCTCGAGCTGATGGGCGTGGAGGTATTCGACAACGTTTCTGACCTGCTGTGCGCTTTCTCGGTGGCAGATGAGCAATGCATCGTCGGTGTCGACCACGATGGCGTCGTGAATGCCGACCAGGACGATCAGCCGGGAACCGGCGTCGACGTAGCAGCGACTCGAATCGTGAACGATGACGTGATTGTGCAGCACGTTGCCGTGATCGTCGTTCTGACTCAGGTCGTAGACGGCTCGCCAGTCTCCGATGTCGTTCCATTCGAACGATCCTGGTACGACGTACACGGTGTCTGCACGCTCCATGACGCCGTAGTCGATCGAAATGCGCGGGCTCTTGCGATAGGCGGCGTGGACGGCTTCGTCTTCATACTGTGTGCCGATGGCGCCGCCGAGTCCGAGAAAAGCTGCATAGCACTTGGGAAGATACTTTTGAATAGACTCGACGATCGTGTCGGCACGCCACACGAACATGCCGCTGTTCCACAAGAAGTCTCCGGAGTCAAGAAAACGTTCCGCCGTCGCTACGTTCGGTTTTTCGGCGAAGGTCTTCACCGGATAGGCGTGAAGTTTTCCGTCAAGGTTGCCATCAAATTGTATGTAGCCGTAGCCGGTTGCCGCGTGGGTTGGTGTGATACCAATCGTTACGAGAGCGCCTTTTTCCTGTGCAGCCTCGATGGCCACGCGCAGAGCCGCCTGAAAGGCTGCGTGGTCGCGGATAAGGTGATCTGCGGGAAGCACCATCATTACGGCATCCGGATCGTGGGCAAGGAGCTTGATGGCGGCATAGGCGATGCATGGTGCCGTGTTGCGGCTGATGGGCTCTTCGAGAACGTGTTCTGCTGGCAGCTCGGGCAGCTGACGGCGAGTAAGTTCTCCGTAGCGCTGGTGCGTGACGACGAAGCTGCGGGCCGGCGGAACTATTCCTTTCATGCGCTGCAGCGTCTGCTGCAGCAAGGTTGCTTCGCCGAAGACATTGAGAAACTGTTTCGGGTACGCCTCACGGCTTCGCGGCCAGAAACGACTCCCAATTCCCCCGGCCATTATGACCGTGTATACCATCGAACGTGCCGCTTTTCAGTGCGAAGGATCAGTGATACTCCCGGAAGCCGACAATGATACTGTGCGCAAAGAAAAATGCCTGCTCCGTACATTCATTCAAAATTGAATGATCCCATCGTTTACTGAACGGTTCAATGCTGGATTCAATCAAGGCCCCATGAACGTCGCCATCGTCGGTACTGGGTATGTAGGTCTCGTGGCAGGGACGTGCTTTGCAGAGATGGGCAACGACGTGGTATGCGTCGATATCGATGAGCAGAAGGTCGAGGCACTCAGTCGGGGAAGAGTGCCCATCTACGAGCCGGATCTGGGTGCCTGTCTGGTCCGCAATCTCCGCGAACGGCGGTTGCGCTTTACGACCGAGTTGGACGATGCAATAGTACACGGCGACATCATTTTTCTTGCGCTTCCGACGCCGCCCGGCGAGGACGGGGAGGCTGACGTATCGCGCGTGCTGTCCGTTGCGGGCGAGATTGCCGAAGCTCTCAGCGGAGACTATTGCATCGTAGTTACGAAGAGCACAGTGCCGGTTGGGACTACGGACGCTGTGCGACGTCTCATGGAAGGGCACGGCTTGGTTGCCGGGAAGGATTTTGACGTCGTGTCGAACCCGGAATTCTTGCGTGAGGGGGCGGCGGTAGGGGACTTCATGAAGCCCGAACGTGTGATTCTCGGGACGTCGTCAGAACGGGCTGCCGCAAGAATGCGGCAGCTTTATGAGCCATTCGTCCGACAAGGCAACCCGATCTTGGTCATGGATGAGCGCTCCGCAGAGCTCACCAAGTACGCTGCAAATGCCTTCCTGGCAATGCGGATCAGCTTTATGAACGAAATGTCCACGCTGTGCGATCGCGTCGGCGCGGATATCGATCGTGTACGGATTGGCATCGGGTCGGACAGTCGGATCGGCAAGCAGTTTTTGTACGCGGGAATCGGATTCGGAGGGAGCTGCTTCCCCAAGGATGTGCGGGCGCTTCAGCATACTGCGGCGGCTCACGACTGCGAGTTTCGTATACTGGAGGCAGTGCAAACGATTAACGAGTCTCAGCGAGCGCTCTTGGCCGAACGTGTGAGTGAGTATTTTGGCGGCCGTCTGGACGGATTGGTCGTCGCAGTGTGGGGTCTTGCTTTCAAGCCAAACACCGACGACGTGCGCGAGGCGCCGTCGCACGTTGTCATCCGGCTTCTTCTCAGCGCAGGAGCGGAGGTTACGGCCTATGACCCGCAGGCAATCGAGACGAGTCGGGCCGTGTTTGGTGACCGTGTCAATTTTGCCTCCGGCGCCTACGACGCGCTTCATAGGGCGGATGCACTCGTGATTTGTACGGAATGGCCGGAATTTCGTCGGCCTAATTTCTCGAGGATTAGGGAATTGCTCAGGCAACCTGTTATCTTCGACGGACGCAACCTCTATAATGCGCGAAGGATGGCCGACGCGGGGTTCGATTACTTCAGTATAGGTCGTCCTCGGTACGCACCTCGGACCGACTGACGCTTCGGCGGGAAGGTATTCCGACGCTAATGGACGGGTTCGACCTACAGTTCTGGTTGACGCTGGGTGTGGTCGCGGCTATTGCGGTGGCGCTCGTCCGGGACGTGGCACGCCCGGATGTGGTGTTTCTTTTGGGGCTTGGCGTGCTTCTGCTTGCCGGCGTCGTTACACCGGCGGACGCGTTTTCAGGATTTTCCAATCCCGCTGTATTGGCAGTCGGCGCGCTGTTTGTCGTCGCTGCCGGGCTCGAGGAAACCGGCGCCATCAAGGTGTTTGATCGTGTAATCTTTGGGGACGGGAGCGACCTGCGAAGTGCACTGCCGCGGATGCTTTTGCCCACCGCCGGCCTGTCCGCATTCGTCAACAACACGCCGATCGTCGCCATCTTGGCGCCGCGCGTACAACGTTGGGCACAGAATACGGGCATATCGCCGTCAAAGGTGCTCATTCCTCTGTCGTATGCAGCCATCGCCGGGGGCATGGTGACGCTTATTGGAACGTCGACGAACATTATCGTGTCGGGCCTTCTGGAGGAGGCAGGATATGCAGGGTTCGGACTGTTCGATCTGACATGGATAGGGCTTTTGGCGGTCACCTGCGTAGTGACGTTTTTTATGTTTGTGGGGTGTAGGCTGCTTCCTGAGGGCGAGGGGCGGCACGAACCACATGACGACGGTCTGCGCGAATTCCTTTTCGAGGCCCGCGTGGGGGAGAAGGCTCCCATGGCCGGAAAGACCCCGTACGAGGCCGGACTGCACTCCCTCGTCGACGCCGAGCTCGTCCATATCCGGCGGGGTGACGACATCGTGCTTGTTGAGAAGCACGTGACGCTGGCACAGGGAGATGTGCTCATGTTCACCGGCAAAACGTCAATACTCGAGGAGCTGTTGCAACGTCCCGGCCTCGAGCCGGTCGTGTCACTTTCCCGCACGGGTGCGCCACGCACGCGCCCGCTGTTCGACGCCGTGGTATCAGACACGTCGAGTCTCGTCGGAAGGTCCCTCCGTGAAACAACGTTTCGCGAGCGGTACCAAGCGGTCGTGCTTGCCATTCAGCGGCGCGACGAGCGGCTCGAAGGGCCGTTGAGACGCGTGCCGATTAAGCCGGGAGATCTGCTGTTGGTAGAAGCAGGCGAGGGTTTCGACGAACGCTGGAATGCGAACCGGTCGGAGTTCTACATGGTCTCCGCGCGCCGGGCTGGTAAGACGAAACGCCTCGACCGAAAGGCCCCACGGGCGTTTTTCATCCTGGCAGTTATGATCCCGGTGATCGGCCTGAGGCTCTTGCCGCTTGCGACGGCGGCCTTTGTCGCCGCGCTCGCCATGATCGCTTCGGGCTGTCTGAGCGTCCGTATGGCCCGTCGCGCGCTCAATCTGGAAGTACTCATTCTGTTGGCAGCGGCGCTGGGGCTCGGTCGCGCGGTTGGTGCAACGGGCCTTACCGACGTGGCGGCGAACACGTTGCTTCATCTGTCCGCGGGTGGCATCATTGCAGTCCTTGTGGGTCTTTACGTGATCACGAACGTGCTTACCGAATTAGTCACCCACAAGGCGGCTGCGGTACTCATGTTGCCTGTTGCACTTGCTTTGGCCGTCGAATTAGGGGTCGAGCCCAAGGCGTTCGCGCTTACTGTTGCGGTTGCCGCCGCTGCAAGCTTCATGACACCTGTCGGCTACCAGACTAACCTGATGGTCATGGCGGCGGGAGAATATCGCGTGCGGGACTACCTGCGCGTCGGACTGCCGGTGAGTGTGCTGGTTATGATGTCCACCACGGCAGTAATATTCTTCACTTGGATATCATGAGGTACGTCCGCCGTCCGGACGTACCTTCGACGCTTCCTGATTCGATAACAGGAAGCGCTCCGGCCCCTTTTGTACCTACTTGCAGTGCGGTGATGCCAACGGCAACGCTCGTGCGACCACACGGAGAGAAACTTTCCGAATTGATCGTAAGCGAAGAGCGTCGTGCGACGCTCTGGGAGCTTGCGATCGGATTTCCTTCTGTGATGCTGACGCCGCGCCAGATCTGCGACCTCGAATTGCTGATCTGCGGCGGTTTTTCTCCTCTTCGAGGGTTTTTGTCTCGTCGTGATTACGAAAGCGTTCTGCGCGACATGCGACTTGAATGCGGGACGCTTTGGCCTATGCCGATCACGCTCGACGTGTCAGACGAGGTCGCGAAGGGTCTTGTCGGTAGTGACCATGTCGTGCTGCGCGATCCGACTGGTCTTGCACTCGCGGTTCTCCATATCGAGGATCGGTGGAAGCCGGATAAGGTTCGCGAAGCCGAACTCGTGTTTGGGACCGCATGTGAGGAGCACCCGGGGGTTGGGTATCTCATGCAGAAGGCCAAGGACTGGTACGTCGGAGGTACGGTTGAAGGCTTTCGCCTGCCCCCGCACCATGACTTTCAGGAGCTCCGGAAGACGCCCGCCGAGCTGAGGGAGTATTTCGACGTGCACGGGTGGGAGCGGATCGTGGCTTTTCAGACGCGCAACCCGATGCATCGCGCCCATAAGGAGCTTACCGACAGAGCTGCGCGGGACATTGACGGGAAGCTGCTCATTCATCCAGTGGTCGGCATGACGAAACCGGGCGACGTCGATCACTTTACGCGCGTTCGCAGCTACAAGAAATTACTTACGCACTACGAGGACACGGAAGTCACCATCAGTCTGCTGCCGCTGGCCATGCGAATGGGGGGCCCGCGCGAAGCCGTCTGGCATGCGATTATCCGTAAGAACTACGGCTGCACGCATCTTGTCGTCGGGCGCGATCACGCCGGGCCCGGGAAGACTTCGATGGGCCAGCCTTTCTACGGCCCGTACGAGGCGCAGGACCTCGCCGAGGCGTTCAGCAAAGAAATCGGTGTAGACGTAGTCCCGTTCCGGGTCATGGTATACGCGCCGGCGTCCGGCGTTTACAAGCCGATCGACGAAGTCGCCGAAGGGGAGGAGATGCTGAGTATCTCGGGGACCGAATTCCGGCGCAGGCTCGAGATGGGCGAGGAAATTCCCGAGTGGTTTTCGTATCCGGATGTTCTGTCGGAGCTTCTCAGCACGTACCCACCGCGCGAACAGCAAGGCTTTGCGATCTTCTTTACGGGCTTTTCGGGCTCGGGCAAGTCGACGATTGCCAATGGTGTCCGCATGAAACTCCTCGAGCGCACGGCGCGCCCGGTGACGCTCCTGGACGGTGACATTGTGCGGAGACACTTGAGCAAGGGACTCGGCTTCTCTGCCAAGGGGCGGTCGGCGAACGTGCAGCGGATCGGGTATGTGGCATCCGAAGTGACGCGCCACAGAGGGATCGTCATCTGCGCCGCAATTGCACCGTACGCGGCGGACCGGAAGGTCAACCGCGATCGCATCGAATGTTACGGCGGCTACGTGGAGGTCTTCGTGGACGCTCCGATCGATGTCTGCGAAGAGCGTGACGTTAAGGGCCTCTACGCGAAGGCACGTGCGGGAATTATCAAGGGCTTTACGGGCATCGACGATCCGTACGAAGCGCCCATCGAGGCGGACGTGGTCTGCCATACCGACCGTGAATCCGTCGAGGAGTGTGTGCACAAAGTCATGGCTAAGCTGACCGATCTGGGATTTTTGCCCCGGATTTCGTAGGACGTGCTTGAATGAGTAACGATCAGAGCAGCACCCGAACGGAACTCCTGCGCCGGATTACCTCACGGCGCGCGTCTGTGGCTGTCATCGGTATGGGCTACGTGGGCCTGCCGCACGCTGTGCATTTTGCTGAAGCGGGATTTCGCGTCGTAGGTATCGACGTGAACGAGAATCGGGTCCGTAGTGTCAATGCCGGTACATCGTATGTCGAGGACGTACCTGACGAGCGTCTGGCACCGCTGGTTGAGGCCGGAAAGCTGTCGGCAACAGCCGACTTTGCTGCCCTCAGCGACTGCGACGCGGCAAGTATCTGCGTGCCGACGCCGCTTGGAAAAACGCGGTCCCCGGACGTGTCCTATATCTTGAGGGCGGCGGAGGCCATCTCTCACCACCTGCAACGCGGCATTCTGGTCGTCTTGGAGAGTACCACGTATCCAGGTACGACCACGGACGTAATCCTTCCGGGTTTCGAGCGATATGCGCCGGATTTGAAAGTCGGGAAAGATTTTTTCCTGTGCTTTTCGCCCGAACGTGTCGATCCCGGACGCAAAGATTTTACGATGCGGAACACGCCCAAGGTGATAGGAGGCGTAACTGAAGCGTGCCTCGAAGTGGGGATGGCTCTCTACGGAGCGGCCGTCGAGACGCTTGTGCCCGTGTCGTCTACGGCGGCGGCCGAGATGACGAAACTGATGGAAAACACCTTCCGAGCCGTAAACATCGGGCTTGCCAACGAGGTGCTCCTGATTTGTGACAAACTCGGCCTCGATGCGAGGGAAGTCATCGACGCGGCTGCGACAAAGCCGTTCGGTTTTATGAAATTCGTGCCCGGGCCGGGTCTTGGCGGCCACTGCATTCCGATCGATCCGCAGTACTTGTCCTGGAAGCTGCGCACGTTGAACTACCATGCCCGTTTCATCGAACTGGCAACAGAGGTCAATACGTCAATGCCGGCCTATTGGGTACGCAAGATACAGGATGCGCTGAACGACGCTCAGCGCGCGATCAGCGGAAGCCGCATCCTGATACTCGGCGTTGCCTACAAGAAGGATGTGAGCGATACACGTGAATCACCGGCTCTCGAGATCATCCACCTCCTCCTTCTCAAGGGAGGCCTGGTATCGTACCACGATCCACACGTGCCCCATGTTATACATGCTGGATTCGAGCTCGACAGCATAGCCGATCTTGACGCTGCCTTGGGCGAGGCTGACTGCGTGGTCATCGCAACGGACCACTCGTTCTACGACTTTCCGCGCGTCTATGAGCTCTCGCACCGTGTGGTCGACACCCGGTCGACGCTTCGGGCAGCCACGTAGATCGACACGCCGAATGGGAGGTTGGTTACGCGAAGCAGCCATGCCTCAAGTCCAAAAATCCATCCGAGGACCTGGTCCAGGGGGCCCAGCGAGAGTTTGAAATCAGTCGTTGGATTCTTCGGCGTACGCTTCAGGAACCGAACGCAGGCGATTGCAGGAAAAAGCAGCGTATTGAAGTACGTTGCGCGCTCGATGGCAAAGCCGGCTCGGCGAACACGATCGCAAAGCTGATGGAGCGTATACCGCCTGTGGTGTCCGCTTACGATGTCCTGCGGACCCCAGAGGAAGGAATAGGCAGGCACGGTGAGGAGGAGTCGGCCGCCTGGCACAAGGAGCTGATGTATGGTTGAGAGGACGCGTTTGTCGTGCTCGATGTGCTCTAAGACATCAAACATGGTCACTATGTCAAACGGTGTTCCTGCGAGGGCGTCTGCAACGTCTTCCGCGGCAATCGTGAGGACGGGAATTGGACCTCGGCTGCGTGCCCGCTCTGCCTGTGCGGGATCTTTCTCCACCCCTGTGATCACGGCGTTGCGCGGGTAAATGGCGTACAGATTGGCGCCGGGACCGGTACCGATTTCGAGGATGTGCGGGTGTGGCCCGGGTGCGAGACGTATGATCAGGCGGCGCAGTATGTGGCGGCGTGCCTTAAACCACCAGTGCGACTCTTCATACTGCGCATAGTTAGCAGCGAAACGCTTCTGCATGTCACGCCGCTTCGTCTTCGCCTTTCAGCCACCCGTAGGCGGCACTCGGCACGTAGTGGGGGCGGTTCTTGACTTCGTCGAAGATGCGCCCGATGTACTCGCCCAGAATTCCGAGGACCATAAGCTGAATGCCACCAAGGAACAGGACGACGACGATCGTAGACGTCCAGCCAGGGGGTAGCTGGATGCCGCGAAGCCAGCACGTCAGCGCATATGCGAGGTATCCGAATCCCAGAAGCGCGGACGCAGCTCCCATCCAGCTCGACACCCGAAGTGGTACGGCGGAAAACGACATGAGACCATCGAAGGCCAGTCTCATAAGCCGCTTGAGTGTGTAGGATGGGCGTCCCGCACGGCGTGCTTGGCGCTCGTAGGGGATACCCGTCTGTTTGAATCCCGCCCATCCTCGCAGGCCACGGATGAACCGGTTATGCTCCGGCATCGCGTTGATGACGCTGACAACTTTGCGATCCATCAGGGCAAAATCGCCTGCATCGAGCGGAATGTGAATATTTGCGATCCGCTGTAAGAGGCGATAGAACATGCGATAGGCCAGCCGCAGAAAGAGCGACTCCTTTCGATTCGTGCGGATGCCGTAGACGACGTCCGCTCCGTTACGCCAGGCTTTCACGAACTCATGCAACACTTCAGGCGGGTCCTGGAGATCGGCGTCGAGCACCGCCACGATGTCACCGCGGACATGCCGGAGTCCGGCGGATACGGCACTCTGGTGCCCGAAATTACGCGAAAAGCTCAAGCATGCCAGCCGCTTGTTGTGAAGGCACGCTTCCTTGAACGCCTCGAGCGTGCCGTCGGTGCTGCCGTCATCGACGAAGAGCACGGACACTGGAATCCCGAGATCCAAGTCTTCAAGTGCGTGGAGCAGTTCCGGTACGACGTCTTCTTCGTTGTGGCACGGAATGATAAGTCCGAGCTCCGGCTCAGAGGGTCGCTGCTTCATGGGTTGGAGCCACTTGTCGGGTCCCCGTACGCCCCGAGTCCGAAAAAGGCATAGTCGTACCGCGCCGGGTCCTCGGGGCAAAACTCACGGCAGCGCCCGGTGAGCTCTATCGCCGACTTCCAGTCGTCGGCCTTGCGCGTGAGCATACCGAGAGCACGGGCCTGCCTACCGGAATGCACATCGAGCGGAAGCACGAGCTGTGCCGGTTGGATCATCGTCCAGATGCCGAGATCTACCGGCGGACGGCGGACCATCCACCGAAGGTACATGCAGAGCCGCTTGCAGGCGCTTCCGCTGCGTGGGCGGGCCAGGTGTTTACGCAGCCGAGCCGGAGTTTCTGCAGACGCCATCATGATCGACCGGCTGAAGCCTTCGATGGCAGGCGCTATGTCGCGTGAATCTGCCGACATGTGACCTGCGAAGATCTTCTCGACGCTGCCCCACCTCATAATGAGGGTGCTCAGGTTTCTCGTAAACCAGATGGCATCCAGTGGCTGGAAGGTCCGGTGTTTGAAGTCAGCGAGCCTGTCACTGAGTTGGCCCCTGTCGAAGTGCATTACGAATTCGTATGGACGCCAGTCCATAAGGTCGCATAGCGTGGCCATTTTTGTCAGGACCGTTTCGCGGCGGCCCCAGGCCAGAAGCGCCGAGTAGAGTCCGATCACTTCCTGGTCGCGCGGATCGTCGAAGCCGTGTGCTACGGCGATCGGGTCGTCCTGGATGAAGGCCGGGCGCTCGAATGCCTTGACCAGGCGTTCCAGGTAGGTCTTCAGCTCCGGAGCAGACATGGGGTGCTCTCGTTAAGCGATGTCTACGGTCCGACCGTTCTTTTCAAGTGATCGCTGCGCGGCTTCCAAAAGACGCACTACTGCAAGTCCGTTACGACCGTCCGTCCGTGGGCGCTTGCCAGTGCGTAGGCACTCGATAAAGTGGCTGCATTCGAGACGCAGGGGCTCTTGCATGTCGATTCTTGGGATATGTATGTCGCCCGACCGAACGGCTAGCGAATCGGCGTAGTTGGCATAGTTCGATTCGCTGGTAGCAGGTCCAACGCCCTTGTCGTACAAACGCACCTTTTCGGCTCCTACGCCGTCGTCTATGACGGCCATTTTCCTGTTGCCCACGACTGTGACCTTGCGAATCTTGTGCGGATCGAGCCAACTCGTGTGCAGGTGAGCCAGCGCTCCGCCATCGAAAAAGACGGTGGCGAACGCAACGTCGGCAACGCCGGGCTGCAGGTAGGCCTGTCCCTGCGCGCAAACGGCAACGGGCTTTTGCCTGAGAAAGGCGAGTGCCACCGACAGGTCGTGTGGTGCAAGGCTCTCCAGGGCGTTTTCGTGTTGCCGGACGATTCCCAGGTTCACGCGGACGCTGTAGAGATAATAGATGTCGCCCAATTGGCCGGTGCGGATGAGCTCTTCGACGTACCTGAAGGCGGGGTGGTAGAGGAGGAGATGGCCCACCATGAGGTGCCGCCCGCCCTTTTCGGCAAGGTCAACGAGGCGCTGAGCTTGCGGCACTGTTTGCGTCATTGGCTTTTCTACGAAGACGTGCTTGCCGGCCAATAGCGCCTTCTCGGCGAGCGTGAAGTGCAGCTGCGTTTCGGTGGCAACCACCACGGCAGAAATACGCGGGTCATCGACGATGTCGTCGATATTTTGCGTCGGGACGACCCACGGATACTGACGCGACACACGCGCGAGGACCTCCGGGTTGCGGTCACAGACGTGTGTGACCTTGACGCCGGGAAGCGAGCTGAAATTGCGGAGCAGATTCTTGCCCCAGTAGCCGACGCCGACCTGTGCAATACATAGTGTGGTCGGTTGCATGTCTACGTTCCCTGGACGGCTTCAAGTACGGCGCTTGCGACGTATTCTTGCTGATCGGCCGTCAATTCCGTATGCATCGGGAGCGAAATTACCTCACGTGTCGCACGTTCCGAATGCGGCAGCGGGCCACTTTTGTGCGCGTTTTTGAAGGCAGGCAGTTGGTGGAGCGGCACCGGATAGTAGATGCCGTAGGGGATCCCATGGTCTTTGAGGTGCGCTGCGACCATGTCGCGCCGTCCGTTCTTGATACGCAGCGTGTACTGATGATAGACGTGCCCCGCCCACGATGCTACGGTTGGCGTTGCGATGGAGCTGCAATCTGCAAAATGGGCATCGTACCGCCGGGCCGCTGCTTTACGGGCTTCAGCAAATCTGTCAAGTGCCGTGAGTTTGACACGTAACACGGCAGCCTGCACAGCGTCCAGGCGGCTGTTGAGGCCGATACTCTCGTGGAAGTACTTGCGGCGACCGCCGTGGTTGGAGATCATGAAAAAGCGGTCGTGCAGATCGCGATTGCATGTAAGTACGGCGCCGCCGTCTCCGTAGGCGCCCAGGTTCTTGGATGGAAAAAACGAAAGAGTACCGATGTCGCCCAGATACCCCGTACGTTCCCCCTTGTACGTGGCACCGATGGCCTGCGCATTGTCTTCGATGATAGGGATACAGTGGCGTCGCCCGATCTCCAGAATCGGATCGAGGTCGCAAGGATGCCCGAACAGGTGTACTGGGACGATCGCTTTTGTCTTGGGCGTAATAAGCGCTGCAAGGCGTGCCGGGTCGAGGCCAAATGTCTCGGGATCAATGTCTGCAAACACCGGCGTAGCGCCAAGGAGTGCTGCGGCTTCTGCCGTCGCGACGAAGGTGAAGGCGGGTGTGATGACTTCGTCGCCGGCTTTGATACCGAGCGCCATGTACGCGATCTGCAGCGCGTCCGTACCATTTGCGACGCCCAAGGCATACGGACCGCCGAGATACCCGGCCAGCTCACCTTGAAAGTTCTCGACGACCGGCCCTCGAATGAATTGCCCGGACGTAACGACGTCGGCAATGGCAGAATCGATTTCGCGTTTGAGAGACTGATACTGCCCCTGAAGGTCTACCATTTGAATCTTCATGCCGCCTCGGAGTCAGTTTCGTCCACGTCCTTCCAGCCCTGATTCTTAAGAAGTTGATTCTCTGGAACGCGTCGCACTGCGCGGGCCGGTGCACCCGCGAAAATTGCCTCTGGGGGGGCGTCACGCGTGACGACGGCGCCTCCTGCAACCAACGCATCTGCTCCGATTTCGCGTCCGGGCAGGATCACCGTACCGACTCCGATTCTACCGCCGCGGCGCACGTGGACGCCTTTGTAGTGCTTCTTGCGCTCTTCAGTCCGTCCGGCGAAGTTGTCGTTCGACGTCAATACTCCGGGTGCAACGAAGGCGCGGTCTTCGATCACCGAATAGGCGGTCACGTACGCGTTCGTTTCGAGTTTGACATATCGTCCAATCGTGCAGGAATTCTCCACGGCCACGCCGCGTCCGATTATGGTGTGGGCGCCGATCGTGACGGATTCACGTAGTGTAGCCAGGTCAGCAACCAAAACGTATTCGTCGAGCACGCAGCCTGCATACAGCACGGCGCTGGTGCCGATAAGGCACCCGTTGCCAACGCATGCACCCGGGGTCGGCTCTTTTGCACTGAGCGCGGTATTGGATGCGCGCATAGGCACCTTACCAAGCGTTGCGTGGTCGTCAATGCGTACACCGTCGCCAATTGAAGTTCCTCGGCGAATGACGACGTGGTGACCGATGAGGCACTTCATGCCGATCGTCACATCTTCTTCAATGACGCAGAATTTGCCGATTGATGTACCGGTGCCAATACGGGAGGAGGGTGAGACGTCACTGGTGCACATTGTGTCGGTGGCCAAACAAAAAGCCCGTAATCCAGACGGATTACGGGCCCCATGCCATGGAAAAGTCACATGGTTACAGGCGGGAGATCCAATCTTCCGCTGACTGCTTATAGGCACCGACAGCGGCGTTGGTGAACGCTTCCTTAGCGGCGTCTGTCTGCCTCAGTGCCACGTGTGCCTGGGCCTTGACGTACCAGATCTTGGCTTTATCCGTACGCGTGCCTTGGTGGAGCCCGAGAGCCTCGTCCGCGGAACTGAGACTGGTCTCAGCGTCACCTTTGATGCGATGCGCTTCGGCCATGTAATAATGAAAGTCGGCGTCAGGCGCGAGCTCGTATTGGGTCAGTTGGTTCAGCGCGGTGATGGCTCGGTCCGCATCGCGCGATATGGCATTCGACTTGCTTACTGCCGAGGATGCCTGGAAGTAAAAGTGTTGCCGGATGGCTGTCTCTGCAGCGAGGCTCGTTTTGCGGTCGCCCGGCGCTTTTACGACTTTGACGAGCTCGGCAAGGCCGTCATCGATACGCCCGATTTTTATCAGCGCCTGGCCTTCACCATACCCATTTTTGATAAATTCGGCGTAGAGGTCGGAGCCCGACGAATAGTGTGCCAGCGCTACGTCGTACTGCTCGGCCTTATAAGCGGCGTTGCCGAGCCTGTTTTCCAATTGTGCAGCCACGTAACGCGCTCTCCTTGCGATGTCGCTGTCCTCTGCGTTGTCAGCGCCAATGGCAGCCTCTTTGAATAATTCCAGGGCGCCCGCGAAATCTTTGGCCTTCGCGGCCTCGAGCGCGGCGTTGTATGTCTCCTTGTATTCCTGGGCCGAGGCCTGCTCGGCAGAGAATGCAGTGAAAGCGAGTGCAACCAGCAGCAGGACGAGGCTAGCTGGCTTCATGCGGGTCCGTTTCATTTCGGATGCGGACGGTTTGGGTTACGGGGTCTACGTTACGACATGCGCGCAGGAATCGTGCCAATCGGGGTACTGACATGCAACTGCACGCGATGATGCTCGATTTACTGCAATTTGAAGCGCTCTGAACGAAGTCTCTGGAAATGAATGGTGACCTGTCAGGTTCCCGTTTAGATATCGACGGTCTTCTTTTTGAGGAAAAAGACCCCTTCGCGCCCGCTGGTGACGACGATTACTCCACTTTTGAAGTAGGGATAATTGCTCCAGGCACCGAGAACGGGCGAATTGTCGTTCGGACCGTACGGGACAGTGTCGAAGTGACCGATTTCCGCCGGGTTTTCCGGATCTGTTATGTCGACGAGCCGGAGTCCTTCTATGTAGTTCGTTTGGTACATGACGTCGCCACGAATGTACAGGTTGTGGTCGATGGCGCTCGTCGGTCCCATGTACTCGCCTACGACCGCAGGATCCTCCAGGTCGGTGAGGTCAAAGATGAGCGTCCGTGTTGCGTCTACGAGACCGGCTACTTCATCGCCTTCGTCGTTGAGATAGAAATACCTATGGTCCTCGGTCAGCCATCCCTGGTGCGTATAGGCGACGTTCGGATATTCGGCGACTGACACTGCAACCGGGTTTGCTTTGTCGGTTACGTCGGCGATTGACAGTGCGGTGCCGTTCGAGCTCAGGCAGATTTCCCTCCCGCTATAGGCCGCGTCCGGCCCGTGGTACGTCACGCATTGTGCGTCGTGCGTTGCACCTGTTCCGCTGCGTCCTGTCCGCGTGTCGGCGAAGCAGCCGGCGAATGTAGGATTGACCGGGTCCCGCACGTCGATCATGTGCAGCGCGCCGCCGCAGGTTTCGCCGCCGGAGTCGTTGCCGACGGCGTATGCGAAGCCGGTGTCCTCGTTGATGATCAGGTTGTGTGAGCTGTAGATACCCTTGTAAATTGCCGTTTCGGTAAACGTCACCGGTGGTGTATCGATGTTCCGCAGCTGACGCAGGTCGAAAATCTGCATGTGATGTGCACCTGCGCCGTCGGCAACGATAAAGGCGTGATCACTGTACACTTTGATGTCTCGCCAGAGGCTCTGGTTTGCCGTGGCCGTTTTGGGGAGGTCGCCCAGATAGACCGGATGGCTGGGATCCGACAGATCGATAAACGACGTGCCGTCTGTGCGTCCGACGAGGGCGTACTCACGGCCTGTCTCGGGGTCTTCCCATCCCCACACGTCATTAACCTGAATGCCGCGTCGCGCGCCGATTTCGCGGCGCGTGAGAAACGACAGCATGTCAACTTCTGCGCAGGGGAAGGTGCCTGCTTCGCCGTCTTCGCATTCGACGGTGTCACCGACGACGGACGGCATTTCACCGGAATCGTTAAACAAGACATGCATCGCCGTCCAGGCGCCGTCAGAAGACACGTACGGAAAAGCTGCTCCCTCAAAGTTGTCGTGGCCAACCGCTCCGACGATCGCTATGCTTTCAGACAGCGCCAGTGATGTTCCGAATCCGCTTCTGAATTGCAGATCGTCTGCTACGATTCGTGACGATGCGACGATCTGTTGTCCGTCGAATTCGAACCGCCAGACGGCTCCTTCACGCGCCGCATGTCCGGGTGAGCCCACCCAAAGCTCAGTGCCCGCTGCTGCAATGGACGCGCCGAATTGAGCGCCCGCGGACGATTCGAAGGGCAGAATGTGGCTGTCGAATGTCCAGCGTTGTGTGTCTGTATCGAAGTCGAACAGCGCAACCGAGCCGGCGCCGGGCGCGCCGACTGCGAGCTGCTCGCCAAAAAAGAGAGCTGCAGCACCGAAACGATCTCCTGCCTCGTAGCCGGTAGCCTCCAGTATGCCGGAGGCTACCCACTGCATTCCGTCATGATGGAATGCAACCGCCGTACCTGCGCGGCTCTCCGCCATCGGAGCGCCCACTACGGCGTGTGATCCGCTCAGCGCGAGTGCGCTGCCCCACCCGCTCCGGAGCGTTGCTACTGTGTCGGCGGTGAGTACGCCGTCTGCTTCCCAGCCCGAGTCCCCTAACCGGTAGGCGAAAACGGCGCCCGCTTCCTCTGTGCCGCCTGGTGCACCGATGATCAGCCGATTGGCATCAACGGCGACGGACGTTCCAAATCCTCCGTGGTCCGATTCTAACGTAGCGGTATGTACCCACG
>JAAXGO010000479.1 GCA_012267425.1 Rhodothermales bacterium | reverse complement strand
TACGTTCAAACCAATCTACCACCAAAGAATTGCTGACATTGTACATGCTTGTCGCGTTAATCACCGTGCCATGTAGCCTTCTTCTTGTCTATTTGGTCTTCCAGAGTGTCAAACATTTCAGAGTACCTGATCACACTCCAACGTCATCGGACGTAGTGCGGCCGTACGGAGACGCGGAGGCAGGTCGCAGTTCGTCATCCGGGGAAGAAGAAATAGTGCGTAGTAAAGAAGGTCATGCCGTGGCGTCAGACACAGCGCTGACAGGCCTTCCTCACGAGTTGGAAGGCGATGTCGTCTATCTCAAGAGCGAAGATCACTATGTCTTCGTACAAACCGTCGCAAGTTCCAGTCTCATCAAGATGCGGTTTTCTGATGCGGTTTCCTGCCTCAGTGACCGAGGTGTCCAAGTGCACCGTTGCTACTGGGGGTAGGCCGTCGTCATATGCAGGAACTCGTAACGCGTGACCGCAAGCTGCTACTCCGTCTTACCCAGAATCACGAAGTGCCGGTGAGCAGTCGTTACCGCTTGGCGGTGTACGCGACCTTTGAGAGTCGGCCGGCAAAGTGACCCGCCGGCAACGGCTGCCGGGTCAGCAGCGTGATACGGCGGTACGATCAGTCGAGCTGATCGAGCACCGATGGCGCGACACCGGCGGTGGAATGAGGTCGGGGAATCGACCGCCCTGCGGCGCGCGCAGAGTCGCTGGGCGTAGTCGACGCCGGTGCTTGCGGCGTTCGGAGTGGTGGGGGCGTCTCATCGGAACGAGTTCGCGGCGCCCGTTGGGAGCGCCCGTGCAGTAGCCCCGATTCGGGCGTGTGGCGTTGGGGCGCGTCATCGCGGGCGAGGCGCCCGCTGAGGGTGCCGTCTCCTCGGCGGTCTGCGCGGCATAGTCGGCGTCGAGGTAGCGGTGCACACGGGCGAACCGGAACTGGATCTGTCCATCCGTCGGCTGTGCGGGTTGGTGTGGCGGCAGGCGGTCTAGTTCATGGACCAGGATGTTCTTTGACGCTGCAATAGCTGGGCGTGGCGAAGTGCAGCGTGCGCCGACAGTTCGCCTTCAGCCGCTGGCTCGTAGTAGACTCCGCAGTATTAAACGAGATCCGGGGGTACCCTGAGGTACCCCCGCAGGTTGGAAGGCCCTATTAGAGGGTGTTGACATAATCAATATGATCTGCGACGCTGTTCCCGATTACCAGAGCACGAGTAA
>JAAXGO010000036.1 GCA_012267425.1 Rhodothermales bacterium | reverse complement strand
CAAAAACGAGATAGCCATCTTCGCGAAACTGCCGCATCTGTTCTTCAGTCAACATAAAAACCTCTCCTTTACCAACTTGCGCTCTAGCAAGTAATAGGCTGCAGAATCAATCGATTGGAGTACTCTCAAGCGTCTCCAGCCAGCGATAGCCGTAGGCCGGAACTTCGGGTGACCCGGTCATGCCGTCGGGAAACATGCCAAACCGCTCGACGCGCAGGCGGTAGCCGTAGTCGTGCCAGGGCTGGAAGCCCACGATCTCGCCGCGGAAGGGGACGCCGTTGACGACCTTGCAGTACCCGGGATAGCCGTCGTCGCACTCGACTCTGTGGGCATCCACGGTTATCTCCTCTTCCGTGCCCGTTGCCTTGGTGCTTGAGACGACTTCACTCAACACGTACTGGCCATCTCCATATCTATTGGCCCCGAGGATGTAGTGGTAGCCGGCCTCGTATTCGAAGCTAGTGATCATGTCGTCGTACGGCGCGCCGTCCACCACTAGGCAGAAGTCGTCACTCTGGGCGCACATCACCCGCGTCGGACCCACCGACAAGGTTGCGGGGGTGGATGGTGCCGGGGTCTTCTCCAGTTGTTCCAGCAGGCGGTAGGCGTACCGGCTGGCATCCTGTGGCGGTTCCTCCCCACCCCAGGGATCGTACTTGCCGATCCGCAGGCGATAGTCGTAGCCGGGCTCGTATTCGAATCCTTCGATTCCGTCGTAGAAGAACCCGCCGTCGACCACCATGCATGACTGCAAGCCCACGCCGTAGCACTTGGCCAGGGTGGGGCCGACGGTCACCTCCCGTATCTCGAGGTATCCGTCGTCCGGTCCTGTGGAACGGTCACAGCCGACAAAGACCAAGGTCAGCAGGAAGAAGGGAGCGAAGCTTCTGGTGCGCATTGGAGTTCTCCTTCGGTACGACTGCCGCCACCTTTGCGTCCCGCGTTGGATCGCAACAAGCTCTGACGGCTCTACTCTAGAATATACCGAAAGCTATAGCTCCTGCATTGCTGATTCGGGATCGAGAATTACATCAGCAGCAATCAATCGATCCTGTAGCTCGGCCATCGGCACGCTACGGCTATCCACACCTGTTGCCCTTGCTATCGCCGCGGCCGTGCCAGCAGCCTGCCCCATGCCCATTGAGTTAGCTGTGACTCGACTTGACGCCAGGGCCTCTGAAGTTGCCGAGTGACAACGACCCGCAACCCAGAGATTCTCTACGCCCTGCGGCAGCAACGTTCTGTACGAAATATCGTACGGCGGTACGATCGGCTGATCGTGATACCCGGCTGCGTCCACGGGATGCCGGTCTATCCTCCACGCCCCAAGCACTACCACGTCATCCTGTCGTTTCGCAGTTCTTATATCGTCGCCGGTCAGCGTGTAATCGCCGACGATTCTTCTGGATTCTCGCGATCCAGCAGTCGGACCACTGGTGAAAAAGTAGGCGTCTTTGAACTCGGGTAGTGCTTCTTTCCAGAGTTCGAACATGGTCCACGCATCGCGTCGGCCTTGGATTTCTGCGTTCGTCCAGTCTTGCGGATTCGTTGCGTTGCCGGGAGTGCGAATCACATTGAAATAGATGTCTCGACCTGAGAAAGTTGCCGGCCACGGACCACCATAAAGGCCGATCTTGCCTGCGGCACGTGCCTTCTCCAGAACGGCCGCACATTTACGACGCAGCTCAAATGTAAGTTCGACAAAGCCAATTCGGAAGTGCAAGCTCATCGGCTGCAGCGACTCAGCGATCTCGTATGGACATCCTGCCCAGGCGGCGACATCGGCATCA
>JAAXGO010000035.1 GCA_012267425.1 Rhodothermales bacterium | reverse complement strand
CGAGCACGGCGTACCGGTCATCGTCTATGAGGCGGGGGAAGCACTGCGCTTTGACGAAGCTGCCATCCGCGCTGGCGTCAAGGGGGTGATGCGGGTGATGCGGGAACTGGGCATGTTGCCGCCTCTAAGGAGAGCCAAGCCAACTCACGACCCCTTGATCCTGCGCTCAAGTCAGTGGGTGCGCTCGCCTTGCAGCGGGGTGGTGAGGGCCATCAAGCCTATAGGTGCACGGGTGAAGACGGGCCAGATCTTGGCCATTGTGTCCGATCCGCTGGGCGAGACGGAAACCGAGATAGAAGCCCCGGTGGATGGCGTGGTCATCGGCCGCACCAATCTGCCGTTGGCGCACGAGGGGGAGGCGCTCTTCAACATTGGGTTGACCACGGGAACGCAGATTGTAGCCCGCACGCTCGACGATTTCGATCCCTTGGAGGAATACAAATCGGGCGCGACCGGGGAACTTGCGAAAACAGAGCCGGAAATCGTCTAATGCCGAGTGGGACTATTTCCCATAGCGAAAGGAACCTCGTTGGCCTCACAACAAGCTGGACCTACCGCTGAATCTTCCCAAGCAGGGCACGGCTTTGGCACCGCGCCTGTCTTTCTCGCGTCAATCAGCACGATCCTCGGCGCGATCCTCTTCCTGCGGTTCGGCTACGCGGTTGCGCATGTCGGCCTTTGGGGCAGCCTCATGATCATCGTCATCGGTCATCTGGTGACCATTCCCACGGTCTTGGCCGTGTCCGAGATTGCGACGAATCGCCGCGTGGCAGGCGGCGGCGCGTACTACATTGTCAGCCGCTCCTTTGGCACTAGCATCGGCGGTTCGATTGGGATCGCGCTATACCTCTCGCAAGCGATTTCGGTCGCCTTCTACTTGGTCGCCTTTGCCGAAGCGTTCGAGCCTGTGTACGAATGGGTCGCCGCGACGTACGCAGTAGAAGCCGATCCTCGTTGGGTGAGCTTGCCGTGCACGATCCTGCTTGCCGTGCTGATGCTCACCAAAGGGGCCGGCCTCGGCGTTAGGGCACTGTGGATTGTCAGCGCGATTTTGGGGGCATCCATTGCCGCGTTCCTGTTGGGACAGGGGCCCGAGGAAATCCGTCCTGACGGGTTTCAGCTAACCGCGAGCATTGAAGGCGGCGATGCCTTTGGCCTCGTCTTCGCGACGTGCTTTCCGGCCTTCACGGGCATGATCGCGGGCTTGGGTCTTTCCGGCGATCTGAAGAATCCCCAACGCAGCATCCCGCTCGGTACGATTGGCGCGACGCTCGTGGGGATGCTTGTGTACGCGTTGGTTGCCATCAAGCTCGCCCAGAGTGCGACGCCGGAAGCGCTCGCTGCCGACCAGTTCATCATGGCGCAGATCGCCCTGTGGGGGCCAGCCATCTACATAGGGCTAGGTGCTGCCGCCCTGTCCTCTGCCCTTGGTTCGATTCTCGTTGCTCCCAGAACCCTGCAAGCGCTAGCGCGCGACAATGTGCTGCCCGTTCCGAAACTAAATCGCCTGTTGGAGAAAGGCTGGGGCAGGGCACAGGAGCCGGTGTACGCAACCTTCGTGTCGAGTGCCATTGCGATTACATTTGTCGTTTTGGGAGACGTGGACTTCATCGCCCATATCCTCAGCATGTTCTTCATGGTGACTTATGGTGCCCTTTGCTCGGTATCATTCCTCGAATACTTCGCCGGCAATCCGTCCTATCGCCCGACCTTCCATTCGCGCTGGTATCTGTCGCTGCTGGGCGCGGTGATGTGCGGCCTGATGATGATCCAAATGAATGTGCTATACGCACTCGTAGCGATCTCTCTTATGGTGGTGACTTACTTCGGGCTGCGACGCTCGCGGCGGGGAGAGCGCGACCTGACGGCGATCTTCCAAGGGACGATGTTCCAACTGACTCGTCGTTTGCAGATCTCGCTACAGAAAAACCGCGTGGTGAAATCGGAAGGGGGCTGGCGGCCCTCGATCGTCGCGATGACCCGTTTTGGGGAGCGCCGGCTGGGGCACTTCGACCTGCTGCGCTGGATCAGCCACCGGCATGGGTTTGGGCACTTCATTCAGTTTTTTCAGGGAGAATACTCGTTCACCAAAGAGATCGAAGCCCGCATGCAGGTGGGCAAGCTGATCGAGCGGACCGAGGTCAGCGGGGCGGGCATTTTCGTGGATTCGCTAATTTGTCCTTCGTTCCAGACGGCGCTAGCACAGACGCTCCAGATGCACGGCATTTCGGGCTTACCCAACAACTGCGTTCTGCTCGAATTCGACAAAGAGCATCCCGAAGAGATCAAAGAGACCGTACAGGGCGCACAGCTTGCCGCGGAATCGATGTTCAATGTCTTGATCCTGCGGTCAACGGATTACCGCTTCGGCTATCACTCCTCGATCCACCTGTGGGTGACCGAGGAGAATCTGGTCAACGCTCCGCTGATGCTGCTTTTGGCGTACATCATCGTGGGGCATCGGGAGTGGAGACACGCCGAGATTCGGCTTTTTGTGTGCTTCGACTCTGAAAACGGAAAACGCGAGACAAACAAGCTGTCCAAGTTGATGACGGAAGGACGGCTGCCGATTTCTAGGCAGAATGTGACCTCGGTTCCTTGTACGACCCACGAAGCCCTTGAGCAGGAGGTGACCCTCCGATCTTCTAAAGCCGATTTGGTCATCGCTGGTCTGACCGATGACGACATCAAATCAGGCGAAGCCAAGCAAGCCCTCCAG
>JAAXGO010000478.1 GCA_012267425.1 Rhodothermales bacterium | reverse complement strand
GTCCCGAAGTTCACGCCGTTGATGGTCAGCATCTGCTGCGCTAGGTCCACCTGCACGCTCGTTATCACCGGCGCAGCAGTCTCCGTCGATGCCTGCGTAGATGTCTCCTGCGCTGTCGGCTGGCTGGATACCGCGACGAAGGACGCCACGACGGCGACCAGGATCGCCACGGCGAGGTGGCCGAGCCGCGGACTCAGCCGCTGCACCGCATTCCGGAGATCGCTTCGCAGACCATCCGTCGCCCCACCAGCTCCTTCACTCCCGGACTGACCATTTGTGCGCATCAATCGTGCCTCTCTCCTTGTGCAACCGCTACTTTCCGATGGCCGCGCCGACGCACGCGGCTCGGGAACGTCCTCGTCCGATCACCAGCTCAACGTCATCCCCGCGCCGGCGCCCTCGTGGGTGATCACCGGTGACACTGTCAGTCGCAATGCGCTTGGCCTGCGGTAGACCGTCTCGACTACAATGTAGTCAACGGTCCAGCCAGCCAACGCACCGAATCCTGCCAATAGGATCCCGACGTCCGGCAGGCTGTGTACGCAATAGAACGCAAAGTCTCCGCTATCCGCACACAGAGCAAAGTATGTACCTAACCCCGCGATGACGCCCCATCCAACACCGTCTCGCACAGGGTCCTTGAGTGCAATCGCACCGATCTCATTCTCTGTAATGGTTCGTGTTTCATGTCCCGCGCTAATAATCAGCGCCGACGAAGAAAGGTTACGAACGCTGCCGGCGAACCGCTTTCCAAGCGTATTCGTAACATAAACAGCATCCCCGCGTTCCAACCTTCCCGACCGCGTTAACTCCTCCAATGACGCCGACATTTCCTGAGCGGACGTAGGCGATGTGCACAGCGCCAGCACTACTGCAAGCCCAAGCCCACGAAACGGCCGCCAGACGTCCACTGGCAACCGCGGTTTCACAGCATGCCGCGACAGATCGCCTCCATTAATCTTGCACCGGTGACCTTCCATGTCTCTCTCCTGCATGAGTCATGTAGTAACAGATCTCGTGTTACCACGACAGATTGTGCCTGCGCCTGCCGTTACCTTACCCACATCACTATTCCACTGCCAAGACCGCAGCCCTTAGCTCCGTCAAGTGTACCGCTTTGATCGGCGTTACGCCGGCTACAACAGTACCATCGGTATATTAATACCCGCATTAG
>JAAXGO010000477.1 GCA_012267425.1 Rhodothermales bacterium | reverse complement strand
CACAGGCGCCTGTTACTGTTCAAGGATTTCTGGCGCAGAACACTAGATAACAGGGCCCACCCCTTACACGTTTCAATCCACGCGTTTCAACCTGTGCGATTTCGATTCGCGAAACGACGTCTCGCTACTACCACACTGAATTCGTGTACGGGGTAGGAAAATCGTATGAACGAGATCTTACCATACCAGCCCTTCGGTCCGGCGGTACGTCGGATCGGCCAACGAGAGACCGATATCCCCACGGTACAGGTCGAGATTCTCGAGTACCACGAATTGCTGGCCGAGATCTTCCTCGCGGAGCACTGACACGGCACCAGTTGCCAAGAAATCCCTCCGGTAACGGGGCGGTATCTGCACTACATACGGCTGGAGCCGACGTGCGATCAGTCCCGGCCGCGGTGCGTAAGCCAAGTCGCGGAGTAAACGCTCCGCTGTGTCATCGTCTCCGGAATCACCCCGCCAAGGCACCACCACTGGCACTTGGAAGTCCTCGATCAACCGGAACTCGGTGGCGATCGTTTCGAACGGGAAGTCGAGGCCGTGTTGCCGCTCGGCGATCTGGCGCAAGATCTGCTTCGCATCCAACGCTTCCTGACCCTTGCACCAATAAAGTTCCTGAAAGTATGCGGAGATCGCATCTAGGGACATCGGATCATTCCGATAGCGTCGAACTACGCTGCGGAAAGCATCCGCGAATTGCGCGATTTCGGTTGGCGGTGCGATTCCTGCTGGCTCGAACACGAATATGTGGCCTACAGTCGCTCGTCCCTCGCGATTGCATCGGCCGGCAGCCTGGATGATCGATTCCAAGCCCGCCTCCGCACGCCAGACGGCAGGGAAATCGAGGTCGACTCCTGCCTCCACAAGCGAAGTGGCGATCAGTCGAACGGAAGTGCCGCTCTTCAGCCCCTCGTGTACCAACTCAAGTTTTTCCCGGCGGTGACGAGCGCACATCAGCGTCGTCAAATGGAAGGCACCTTCAACATCCACGAGCCGCTCGTACAGCTCTTGCGCGTGGCGGCGCGAATTGACGATGCAGAGAACTTGGGGCGACTCGCGAAGCC
>JAAXGO010000476.1 GCA_012267425.1 Rhodothermales bacterium | reverse complement strand
GGATACGATGTGGGGTCGAAGGCCCGCCGCACGCACCGAGAAGGACCTTGCGAACGGTCCCGGCAAGTTGACACAGGCATTCGGTATCGACGCACGGTGTCACCGCAAGCCGCTCACGAAGCCGCCGCTGTATATCGCGCGCGGTGAATCGGACAATAAAGTTCCAATTGCACGCTCTTCACGCATAGGCGTACGGCATGGGACCGAGTTGCAGTACAGGTTCTTTCTTCGCGGGCACCCGTGTGTTTCGCGTAGGCACCGGTGACTTCGAAGGAAACTCACGACGTCCGCTCGGCACATTCGCCGCCGGATCATAGTACGTATTGCCTTAACGATGGGCCGAAGTTTTGTACAACGCGAAGCACACATCTAAACAAATCCGCACGGAATTTCTGACGTTTTTTCGCGAGAAGGGTCACGAAGTCGTACCTAGCAGTCCAATAGTTCCGCGTGACGATCCGACGCTTCATTTTGTCAACGCGGGAATGAACCAGTTCAAGGACGTCTTCCTTGGCCTGGGAAGCCGTTCATACCGGCGGGCAGCCGACACGCAGAAGTGTCTTCGCGTGTCTGGCAAGCACAACGATCTCGAAGAAGTGGGGCTAGACACGTATCACCACACTTTCTTCGAGATGCTTGGCAACTGGTCGTTCGGCGACTACTTCAAGAGCGAAGCGATCGAATGGGCCTGGGAATTATTAACGAACCGGTGGGGCATTGATGGCTCGCGGCTCTACGCCACGGTGCACGGTGGCGACCAGGCTCTGAATCTCGAAGCGGATACAGAAGCAGAAAAGCTGTGGACACGACATCTGCCCTCGGACAGAATTCTCCGCTTCCCGTCCAAGGATAACTTCTGGATGATGGGTGACACGGGCCCGTGTGGTCCCTGTTCGGAGATTCACATTGATTTGCGAGCGGAAGACGAGAGGCAGTGCGTGCCGGGCCAATCCTTGATCAACAAGGACGATCCGCTGGTCATCGAACTCTGGAATCTCGTCTTCATCCAGTATGACGCACGCGCCGATGGGTCACTTGAACCGCTTGCCGACAGCCACGTCGACACCGGCATGGGGCTGGA
>JAAXGO010000034.1 GCA_012267425.1 Rhodothermales bacterium | reverse complement strand
GCACTACTTATTCAGGCCGCGGCCTTCAACCTCGGTCTTCTGATGCGCCAGCGGTACGGCGTTGGCACTCCGCGGGGTCTGCAGGGTCTCGCGACAGCCCGAGCTGCGCTCTCGAGGCACGCCGGTTCGGCTATATTGCGCTTTTTCCGCTCTTTTTGCCTCTATATCGGCCCTTTTGGGCCGATTCTCGGCGTTTCAGCCCGAAGGATCCGTCTTGGGTCCAAAATCTTCCCTGTTTCGGCCCTGGTACCTCTTTTTCACCCGGCGCTCTGGAAACCCATTTTTTCCACGGACTGTTAGGGCAAGCTGTTCGGTGCCACCTAGTAAATAAACCAGGAACAAGATCACCATGTGGGGCGCAATCATTGGCGACATCGTCGGTTCCGTTTACGAATGGAATCGGATCAAGACGAAGGATTTCGAGCTCTTCAGCCCGCGGGGGCATTTCACGGACGACTCCGTATGTACCGCCGCCGTAGCCGACATTCTCTTGCACGACCGGGTAGCGGCGGCCACGCTGCAAGGGTGGTGCCGCCGCTACCCGAGAAGGGGCTATGGTGGGATGTTCCGGTCCTGGATCTCGTCTGATCCGCCGGAGCCTTACAACAGCTTTGGCAACGGCGCGGCTATGCGCGTCTCACCAGCGGCGCTGATCCACCGGCACAGCCTGGCCGCCGCCCTTGCCGCCTGCGACCGCGTGACTACCACCACGCATGATCACCCGGAAGGGATGAAGGGTGCACGAGCGACCGTGCTCGCCATCTGGCTGGCTCTCCGAGGCGAGGACGCAGCCGACATACGTGCCACCGTCGCCACCGAGCATGGCTACGATTTATCCCGCACCGTAGACGAAATTCGACCCGACTATTTTTTCAACGAGACGTGTCAGAAAACGGTACCTGAGGCACTCACGTGTGCGCTTGAGTCGACTTCATTCGAGGACGCGATTCGCAACGCGGTCTCGCTGGGAGGCGACTCCGACACGGTGGCCGCCATCGCCGGCCCCCTCGCCGAGGCGCTGCACGGAATTCCCGAGAATATGAGAGCGTTCGCCGAAAAGCACTACCTAGCAGATGCGTCAGACATCGTTGCAGTGATGAAAAAGATGTACGACAACGGATGATGGCGTGGCACGCCAGATCGCCCGCCGTTGGTCTTAACCACGAAAGCTGCCTGGAGGTGGCCAGCCCCACGATCTTCGTCGCAACGCTGCTCGAGACGGCCACCATCCGGGCTGATGCCTAGAAACGAAAATAGCCAGCACACAACAGTACGCACGAAGGTAGGCGGATCATCGTATCAAGACCGGATTCTTGGATGACGAGCCCGAAAGACAGAACGTAACGCAAGCCGCTGAAAACAGCCTACGACCGGCGTTCGAAGAGCCAGCCACCGTACAACAGCCCGGTCAGGTATCTGGTTGTCAGTGTAAGACCGACTCCCGCACATATCTCAAGTATGCGTGCTTCAGGGACAAACACGATACCGCTCTCGAGGCGCCTGACAAGCTGCTCATGCTTGGCACCCGTCCATCCGCGCATGTCTATGAATCTGAGCCACGCTTTCCACATCAGGTTTCCCCCTTGGCTCTTTCGGTTGCCGTGGAGGTCAAAAAGAGCCAATGGTGCACCGACACACAGCCTGTCGGCCACACTTTGAATCAGCAATTCCTTGCCGCCCTCATCGTCCAGGAAATGCAAGACGTTGATAATCGTGGCAGCATCGTAGCGTTCGTCGGGAGGCAGATCGTGGACAAAACCGTGGAATGTACGGACCCGATCCGTCATTCCTAGCCGTTGCACCAGCCGCAGGGTGACGTCCACCATATAGCGACTCGGATCAACGGCAGTAAACTGCCACCTCGGATGGGCGGTACCGAACGTCATGATCTCGGGGCCCGGACCACATCCCACCACAAGGATGTGAGCATCGTCGTCGAGTAGCATTTCGAGCAGTGACAGTGTAATCGGAAAAATCTGCTCGTACCCGGGAATCACTCTCTCGGCAAGGACTGCGTAGTCCTCGCCGTATTTGCCGTCAAAGTCAAATGCTGCCGGATCTTTCACAACCGTTATGGTACAACAGGATGAGAACCTTTAAGTAAGCGAAGGAGAGATCTCTTCGCAAATCATCGAATTGTATCGATCATTACTACTCGGTCATGGCCCACGTCATTCTCCGTCCTGGCTGGCACATCAAGGAGAACGCCACAACCTCTTTAGCGGCCTACAGCAACCGACGGGCGTTCATCAAGACGCTCGGACTCGGCGGGATTGGGCTGTCTGTTGGATGTTCGAGTGGTCAGGCGCGTAGCATCAATGATCCGGACGGACCGTTGGATACTATCCCGGATAACGCCCCCCGTGACGGGTATCCCGCTTCGAGCAACGAAGCATATACGGTGAAAGAGCGCGTCGTGACCGACCGCCTCGTTGCCTCATCGTACAACAACTTCTACGAGTTCATCAACCTGGGCGACTTGAAAGTCGTGTGGCCGCATACGGGTGCCTACAACCCGTTTCCGATGACCATCCAAGTGACGGGACACGTCGAAAAGAAGATGAGAATGGACGTAGCCGATCTGATACGAACAATGCCGCTCGAAGAGCGGCTGTATCGCTTTCGGTGCGTCGAAGCGTGGTCGATGACGGTGCCGTGGACGGGATTCCCGCTCGCAGAGCTCATCAAGCGGTGCAAACCAACCTCCAAGGCGACGCACGTGCGTTTCGTCTCCGCAAACCGCCCAGACGAAATGCCCGGGCTGGCAAGTGCGCACTGGTACCCGTGGCCTTACTTCGAAGGCCTCCGCATGGACGAGGCGATGAACGAGCTCGCCTTCGTCGCAACCGGAATGTACGGTGAACCGCTCCCCAAACAGAATGGATCGCCCTTACGCATCGTCCTACCGTGGAAGTATGGATACAAGGGCGCAAAGGCAGTCGTGCGGCTCGAATTCGTTCGCAGGCAACCCAAGACCTTCTGGAACGAGCTGCAACCCAACGAATACGGATTCCTGTCCAACGTCAACCCGTTTGTCCCACACCTCAGGTGGAGTCAGGCATCCGAGAGGTTCCTGTCTACGTTGAACACTGAAGAGCGCATCCCGACACAGATCTTCAATGGATACGACGAATGGGTCGGGGCCCTCTACCCGGATACCCCGCGGACGCTGACAAAAGGCATCGTGCGATAGCGTCCGTCTAGGAGATCAGATCCTCCTGTCTCCACAGGGTTCGATTCCACCAGAATACTCCGATAAACAGAAGCAGCGCGCCCAACAGACTGATTCCGAACTGCGAGGCGGCGATGAGCCAGTGCGCAGGCATGAGGTCGTCGATGACAATGTCCTGTGCGGCGCCTGGGCGCACACGTACCGTAAGTCGGCTTTTTCCTTCGAGTCTGGGAAGAAGCGAGTGCGGAAGTGACATCCGATCTCGCTTCAGAGTGCGGCCGTCTTCGAGAAGAACGTGCAGGCTCACGAAACCGTAATTGACATCTGCGCGATTTGAGTTTTCGTACGACGTGACGCGGGCAATCGTCTCGGTGCCCCGCTCCCAAGTGGACTTGAGGTTGATGGCCACCTTCGCTTGGTTGGCAGCCAATAGAAACAGTGCGGAAGGCAAAATCCACAGTATGCGCGCGACAAGCCGCGCTTTGTACGTCGCCGCTGGTCCTCTCTCGCTCGGCAGTCTCAATTGAGGAAAAGGTACGGTTTCCAGGTATCCTCGACGGAGCCGACGAAGTCACGAATGAACATGACGTGACTGGGCCTGAACGGCTTGCGCCTCAGCGGCATTCGCGCCTCGCCCGGCGTCCGGTTGCCCTTCCTGTTGTTACAGCGAGTGCAAGCGGCCACAAGGTTTCTCCACATGTCGCGCCCACCGCGGGATTTCGGCACCACGTGGTCTACCGTCAGACTCTCCCGCTGGCCACAGTACTGGCACCGAAAATCATCCCTGCGTAGAATATTTCTCCGTGAAAGCATAATCCTGCGGTACGGAACGCGGACATAGAAACGCAGCCGGACGATACTCGGAAACGGAAACGAGATGCTCGGTGACCTCAACATTTGGCCCGGAAGTGCCTCCACCAAATCTGCCTTGCGGAGGTGAATCAGGCCAATCGCCCGCCGAACGCTGCAAACCGTCAAGGCGCTGAAATCCTGGTTAAGTACGAGAACGTGCGCATTCATGGTGCACACCTGCTCACACTCAACTGGAGGGACCAGGATGGTCGGACCCTCGAACGCCTTATGTCACGACTCGATGTTGGGAAAGTCGACGACGTGTGCTGGGTAAATGGGCTCCTGCCGCGCCCAATGTAAGACAATTTGGCAGATGAAAAACGGCTCGTATGTGACTGGACCGTTAATCCGTCCGTATGGGCCACTCGGTGCGACGGGCGACGACCTCAACTGCGTCCCCGACGCGGAGGATCCCGGTGTCATCGGGGATGAGGTTTTCCCCGAAGAACACATTACCACCCCGCCTTCGGATGAGATTAAGCGTGCGGAGCGGCTCCTTGCCCTGAACGCCCGTTTCCTGATCGACGGTGGTCACCACGCAGCGCGTGCACGGCTTGACCACATGGAAAACCATCGAGCCGATCCGCACGCGGCTCCAAGAGTCCTCGTCAAACGGCTTCCCCCCCTTAATTACAAGATTCGGACGAAACCTTGTCATCGCCACAGGCTCGGCAAGATGCCCGTTAAGCATTTCGAGTGACGCCGTGGATGTAAGCAGGAGCGGATACCCGTCCGAAAAACTGGCCGACCCTCCTAGAGCATAGTAGGTCGTATCAACAGCACGGAGAGCGCCGTCGTCCATGTACACCAGGCGGCATGGCGCACCAAGCAGGCGTGAAAACCATGCTCCGGCGTCCTCGCCTCCGTCCAACGCATCTACGGTATCCGACCAGATACGAGTCCGAATACGAACTCCGCTGCCCTCGGGCCGAGGCACGCGAAGCGGCTTACTGTCAGGCACGTCGAATTCGAGTCCTGTCGGCGTAATGCGGGCATGAACAAGCGCAAGTGCAGCGTACTGTCGTTGAGACACCGCACGTCCCTTGGCGTCCACGAGCATCCACCGTCTATCGCCCTGAAGGCCGTACACTTCAACGCGCGACTTTTTGAGCGATACTCGCCGGGCTCCCTTGACCGGATACAGATAGATGCGTTCGAGTTGTAGCATGAGCCGCTCGCGATGAACCTGATTGGCGAAGCGTAACGCCGCGTAACTGTGCGTGGTCCCAGAAACGCACCCACCATTGAGGACTATACATTCTCTTTCAACATTGGCCGCCTTGCCCTACTCATGCGCACGCTCTTCATCATTGCTGCTGTATTGGTCCTCGCACTACCAGGGTGCACGCCACAGCCCACCGAAAAGTGGCAAAATCGTCTGGAGAACCTCATCGAAACGGAACTCGAAACCAAAGGGATTCCCGCCGTCTCGATCGCCGTAGTAGACGGACGGGACATTGTCTATGAGGAAGGCTTCGGCTTTGCCGACCCGGAAGCCCAAACGCAGGTCACCAGTGAAACCGTCTATCGCGTTGCGTCCGTATCCAAGCTCTTTACCGCTATGACTGTCATGCAGCTCGTGGAACGAGGTACGCTTGACCTCGACGCCGCGATAACGAAATACCTGCCAGACTTTCGCCCGGAGAATCCATTTGACGTGCCCATCACATTGAGGCAACTGATGAGCCACAGATCGGGCCTCGTGCGTGAGCCGCCTGTGGGTCACTACTTCGACCCCGAGGAGCCGACACTCGAGTCGACCATTCGTAGCCTAAACGAAACCACACTCATATACAAACCCACAACGCGAACGAAGTATTCAAACGCGGCCGTCAGCGTAGCAGGCTACGTCGTCGAACGCACCGAGAATCGCCCCTTTAGCGATCATGCGTTTGAGGCACTCATCAACCCGCTCGGACTTAAGCACACGAGCTTCCATCCTCGAGCAGACTTACGGGATGACCTGGGTATCGGCTACATGTGGCGCTACGATTCGGACGCGCTCACCGAAGCACCGGTCTTCGAGCTGGGCATCGGACCTGCCGCAAACATGTACACAACGACAAGAGATCTCGCACGCTTCGCCATCGGGCTCTTCGAGATCGCTGCGGGAGAGCACCTAGATGTCATGCAGCCCGCAACACTCGAAGATATGTGGACCATACAATTCGCTGCTCCCGAGACCAAAAGCGGATTCGGGCTTGGATTCTACGTCACGGAATTCCGCGGAGAACGCCGGATACAGCACGCAGGCGTAATGTACGGCTATGCCACGCGCCTGTACGTGCTTCCTGAAAGCGAGATTGCTGTCGCCATCGTCGGCAATCTTGATGCCACAAATTCCGTGGTCGACCGCATCGGCAACTATGCGCTTTCACTCGTCTTGGCTCTCAGGGCGGGCGATTCACTGCCTGGCTTTCGTACGACACAGCCGGTTGACGCGACGCTGGCACGGCGGCTTGCAGGGCAGTATGCACAAGATGCAGACGAAATAGTGCTCGTCGAACGTGACGGACTCCTCTATCTGGAGCGCAGAGGAGTACGCCATGCAGTGCGTGCTCACAGTGATTCGCTCATTACGGACGGGCGCCTCGGATACGGCTTCTGGCTCCTAGAACACGGCGATACGCTCTTCACCGCGGACGGCACATTCACTAGACAAACGGCTCCAGTGGCGCAGCCCATCCCAGAATCGTGGAGTGGTCTCATCGGAGAATACGGCTGGAACCACAACACGCTGTACGTTCTGGAGCGGAACGGACGTCTTGAAATCCTGATAGAGTGGTTTTATCGATATGAAGTCACTGGTATTGCACCGAACGTATTTCTTTTTCCAGACGACGGCCTCTACATGAATGAACCGCTTACGTTCACGCGGGGAGCAGACGGAAATGCCACCGAGGTGAGCATTGCTGGTGTAGTATTCAAACGCCGTGCGGTGGGACCAGAGAGCGGCAATACCTTCATGATCACGCCCGTCAAGCCCATTGACGAACTCCGTAGTGCAGCAGCGGCTGCATCGCCGCCTCCCTCCGGCAACGCCGTGCGCGCGCCCGACTTGGTTGACGTCACTACGCTTGATCCAACCTTGCGGCTAGATGTACGGTATGCGTCGACGAACAATTTCATGGGCACCGCCTTCTACCGATCGCCACGCGTTTTTCTGCAGCGGCCCGCCGCGGAAGCACTCGTAGAAGCGCATCGCGCCCTCAATGACCATGGCCTCGGGCTCATCCTCTACGACGGATACCGGCCGTGGAGTGTCACCAAAATGTTCTGGGATGGGACCCCCGACTCACTCCGCCTCTTCGTGGCCAACCCTTCGAGCGGTTCACGGCACAACCGAGGCTGCGCAATCGACGTCGGGCTCTACGATCTGAAAACGGGCAGCGTGCTCGAAATGCCGAGCGGATACGATGAGTTCACGGCCCGCGCCTTCCCCGACTATCCAGGTGGTACGTCGCTCACACGCGGGCGTCGCGAGCTCTTGAGGCTGGCAATGGAAGACGCAGGCTTCTCGGTCTACAAGGCCGAATGGTGGCACTACGACTACCAAGACTGGAGAGAATATCCAATCCTTGATCTAGCCTTCGAAGAGCTTTGAGAGAACGACACTAGGTCGTAGAAAGCGAAGCCGCCGCGCCATTGCCGGATGCATCCAGAACCGCCCGCACTCCGACTCCTCCGATCTCTCCCGCAATAGCCGCCTGCAGCTCCTCCAGCTCTTTCTTTGAGCCGACCACGATGTCTCGGAATCGGCGCTGCCCGGTGCCCGCAGGAATGAGGTGTCCGACGATCACGTTTTCTTTCAGGCCGTAAAGAGGATCGACGCGGGCAGCAATGGACGCTTCCGTAAGCACCTTCGTTGTTTCTTGGAAGGATGCCGCCGAAACGAAAGAATCAGTCGCTAGTGCTGCCTGCGTGATGCCAAGCAAGACGGGCTCGGCAACCGCCGGCTGCGTGTCGCGCACCTTGACCGGCGTAAGGTCAAGCCTCTTCATGTCTGAATTCACCTCACGGAGACGGCGACGATCAATGACGCTACCGAGACGCTGGCTCGAGCTGCCCGCATCGATAACCACGAATTTGTCGTAGAGCTCGTCGTTGAGCTGCTCGAGCTGAAAGCGATCAACCTTGATGTTCTCAAGAAGCGTTGTGTCTCCTGGTTCACTGATGCGCACTTTCTGCATCATCTGCCGTACGATTACCTCGATGTGCTTGTCGTTGATCGTCACACCCTGGAGACGGTAGACTTCCTGGATCTCGTTGACAAGGTATTCCTGGACCGCACGTGACCCCTTGATCCGCAGAATATCCTGCGGCGAAATCTGCCCGTCGCTTAGCGCCTCGCCTGCACGCACGAAATCGTGTTCGTGAACCAATAGGTGCTTCTGAAGCGATACAAGGTATACGCGCTCTTCCGAGCCGTCACGGCTCGTGATGATGACTTCCTGCGCTCCGCGCTTGCGACCGCCGAAGCTGACCACACCGTCGATTTCGCTGACAACGGCAGGTTCGCTGGGCGTGCGGGCCTCGAAGAGCTCGGTCACGCGTGGCAGTCCGCCCGTGATGTCACGCGTCTTTGCGCTTTGGCGCGGAATCTTTGCCAGCACCTGCCCGGCCTGTACGATGTCTCCTTCATCAACCTGGATGCGTGCACGTACCGGCAACGGATATTCCCGCTTCGACTGCCGCGCGTGCACATCCGACGTTGCAATCAGTACGGCCGGCGTCAGATTGCGCTCACGAGTCTCGGTAATCACCTTCTCCTTAAAACCGGTCTGCTCATCAGACTCTTCGCGGAAAGTCGTCCCGTCAATGATGTCCTGGAAACCTACCCTACCTGAGACCTCCGAGAGAATGACACTATTGTATGGGTCCCAGCTCGCCAGAACCCGTCCTTTTTCGATGGTGTGACCTTCCAGGACAAGCACCTCGGCGCCGTAAGGAATTATGTACGAAATGAGCTGCCTGCGATCCGACTCCGGATCGATAATACGAATCTCGCCTTGACGAGTGAGCACCACTTCCTCGGGTCCCGACTCTCCGTCGAAGGTGACGGTGCGCAGATTGGAATACGTCACGAGGCCAGCATACTTGCTCTGAATCGTACTTTCGGCCTCAATGCGACTTGCCGTACCGCCGACATGGAAGGTGCGGAGCGTAAGCTGCGTTCCAGGCTCTCCGATGGATTGCGCGGCGACTACCCCCACCGCCTCTCCGTTCTCCACCAAGCGGCCCGTGCCGAGGTTGCGTCCGTAGCACAACGCACAGGCTCCACGACGCGACTCACAGGCCAGGACCGAACGGATTTCTACACGTTCGATGCTCGTCTCGGCGATTGCCCGCGCCTTTTTCTCGTCAATCAGGTCATTCGCCGACACGATGAGTGCGTCGGTAAGCGGATCGTAGACATCGTGAAGCGACACTCGTCCAAGAATGCGGTCAGCCAACGGTTCGACCACGCGCTCGTTGTCCTTAAGAGCCGAAATGGCTATGCCACGCAGGGTGCCGCAATCGTGCTGAGTAATCGTAACATCTTGTGCGACATCCACCAGGCGGCGCGTCAGATACCCCGCATCTGCCGTTTTGAGTGCCGTGTCTGCCAGCCCCTTACGGGCACCGTGCGTCGAAATAAAATATTCAAGGACCGACAACCCCTCCTTAAAATTGGAGACGATCGGGTTTTCTATGATCTCCCCTGCCGATCCAACAAGGCTTTTCTGCGGTTTGGACATCAGTCCGCGCATTCCGCCAAGCTGGCGAATCTGTTCTTTCGAACCACGCGCGCCGGAGTCCGCCATCATGTAGATCGGGTTGAACCCGTCGTGGTCGGTCTCCAGATGGCCCATCATGACCTCACCGACCTCGGACGTCGTCTGGGTCCAGGTGTCGATGACCTTGTTGTACCGCTCGCTGTCCGTGATGACGCCCTTGGAGTACTGC
>JAAXGO010000475.1 GCA_012267425.1 Rhodothermales bacterium | reverse complement strand
CTAAACATAGTATGTTTAAATACATGGCATCTGGAGCCGGGGCAATCGCAAGCGGCCGTCCAAGCATGCGCAAAACAGACAAATGATGAGGAGGTCACCTCACATGAGACAGGAATTTCGGCTGAAGGCAATATCCGCAGCGGTACTGGCGTCGCTATACGCGGCGCCGACGCTGGCTCAGGATACGGGGGAAGAGGCGGACACTTCGGCGGCTCCCGAGGCCATTGAAGAAATCGTGGTCACGGGCTTTCGCAGCAGTCTTGAAAATGCGCTGAACTCCAAGCGGTTCTCGGAATCGATCAGCGACTCGATTTTCGCTGAAGATGTCGGCAAATCGACGGACCAGAACATTGCCGATGCGTTGTCGCGCATCACCGGCGTGACGGTTCAGGAAGAAGATGGCGAGGGTACGCGTGTCTCGGTTCGCGGCACCGGGCCCAGCATGAACCAGATTCAGATCAATGGCGTGGCGCTGACGGGCGGACTTTCCGGCAACCAGGGCAACAACCCGACGGCTGACCAGAGTGTCGACCTGAGTTCGTTCGCGTCGGACATCCTTTCGTCCATCGACGTCATCAAGACCGCGTCGGCCGATCAGGATGAAGGCTCGCTGGGCGCCACGGTCGTCCTTCGAACGATCCGTCCGCTCTCTCTCCGCGAGCCGCGCCGCTCCGCCAATCTCGAAGCGCGGTCAAGCGACTATACGGGCGAACATGACGGCCGCGCGACGCTGAGCCTGGCCGACAAGTTCAACAACGAGACGGTTGGCTATGTGTTCACTGCGGCGATCGACAATCAGCACACCCGCCAGGACCGTCTGCATACCACGTGGGTGGCGCAAGCGCTGCCGATAGCGGATCTCTTCGCGGGCTCGGGTCGCACGGCTCACGACATTGCGACCGGCAATGCGATTCGAATCCTCGGCGAAGGGCAGACCGAAGCCGATCTTGTCAATTGGGACCCCGGGACCCAGATTGCCGTCCAGGGTCCGCTGGACGTACTGGCCCGGAATTTCACGGATATCTCAACGACAGCCAATGAACGCAACCGATTCTCGGCCTCCGCGGGACTGGAATGGCAACCGACAGATGCCACAAACCTTCAGATCGACTACACGCATACCGAACAGGACGTCAAGACGGATTACCACAACTTCCGGCTGAACTTCGCTCCCATCGCGAACCTGTCCAGCGCGGATCCACTGACGGCATGGAACGGCGTCAATCTCGAAACGCACACGCTGGAAACTTCGTACAGCCGTTCTTCATCGGGGTTTTTCAACCGAACCGAGGGTGACAGGGAGCTGACGACCGACTTGGCGTCATTGAAGCTGAGTCACCAATTCAGCGATCGGTTCAGGGCCAACCTCCTGGCCGGTTTCTCGACCACGACAGACGAGACGAAAAACCATGTCGGCCTGACCACGGCGACATGGGGCACCATTGGCAACACGTTCGTCGAGGCCCTGCCACGGGACCAGGTGCAGCCGGTAGGCTACGACTGCAGCTCCGGCAGCGGCGACTGCTCCTATGAAATGAGCACCACGCTTGCCGTGTTCGATCCGTTCGACGGCAGCGTCGTGGAGGCTGCCGGCAAGTGGAATCCGTTCGACCTGTATGCCAACCATCTAGGCGGATTGCGCTGGCGCAGGAACAATCAGGGCGACGACAACGCCTCGCTGCATCTTGATTTCGAATGGGATCTGGCCTGGAGAAACGTGACGTCGCTTCAGTTCGGCCTCAAGAGCGCGCAGCGCGAGAAGGACGTGCACACGCAAAACCAGGTCGCGCAGAACAACACCGCCTTGTTCGACAGGAGCGACCCGAGCA
>JAAXGO010000474.1 GCA_012267425.1 Rhodothermales bacterium | reverse complement strand
TCGTCCTCGGCCGCCTGCAACACCGCGTGGGTCAGCCATAAACCAAGCACCGCGTTCACCGCCAACCACGCCGGCGCGAATCTAAGCAGATGGATATTCTTCAACACGGACAAGGACTCGAGTATCCGGTGCCCGCCACCGGAACGTTTCGAGACTTCCCGAACCATCCAGAAAGCGACGGCCGCGAGAAGGTACGAGGCAAGACTGGCAAACAGCGCGTCGGGGCCGAAGCTGTCCCACAGCTTGGCTCCGAGCACCGATCCACCCAGCAATCCTCCGGCAGTCGCGATCTCGTAAACACCCACTATTCGTCCCCGCAGCCCAACGTCCTCGACGCTCGTTTCGGCTATGTATCCAAGAGTAGCCGGCGCCGAGCTCGCGGTTGAGAATCCCTTGAGGAAGAAGATTGCCAGTAGTATCAGAATGGTCACCGAGGCCGGCAATCTCACGCTTGACTCTAGTGAGAGGCCGACGATGAGTAGTGTGATTGCAACCGCGCCGCAGGCGACGCCGAGTTCCATAAAGCGCCGCCGGCCGGAGCGATCCGATAGAGCTCCGAAAATCGGCGCCGTGCTTAACTCCGCCAGATAGAAGGCGCCGGTGAGCAGGCTCAAGAGTGAGGCGGTGCCCAAAGTGATTAGACCCGCCACATTGATGTCCCCTGAGACACTCGGCAGATATGCTCCGGCAAGAATCAACGCCGTGAGCGAGGCCGACGCCGCAGATGCGATTCTCAGCAGCAAGGAGCCGAACAGGCACCCCCACATGGGCAGCGGAATGGCGAATAGGCTGGACATCAGTGATTGATGCGGCTCACGCGGGTGGAGACTTCGCCATCAAGGACCGAGCGCAGCGGATAGGGAATCTTTTTTCCGATCTTAGGACGTATCTAGGCTGTTGGTATTCGCAGCTATCCAATTTTGTCTAGATCGGCGAGGACCGCCGCAGAGTGGCCCCTCGGCGCAACCTGCGGGTATGTCTTCTTTATCAGGCCGTCCTTGCCAATAATGAACGTGCTGCGCAGCAATCCTGCGACCTTCTTTCCATCGCGCTCCATCTCTCCCCACGCGCCGTAAGCGTCGATTACCTCAAGGTTGGTGTCCGCGAGAAGTGGGAATTGCAACGAGAACTTCTTTGCGAATGCGAGGTGTGAGTCCAAGCCGTCCGGGCTGACGCCGAGAACCTCGGCGTTACGTTCCGCGTACTCGTCGTAGTCGTCGCGAAACTCTGTAGACTCGACAGTTCAACCGGGTGTGTCATCTCTCCCGTAAAAAAAGAGAACGACGGTCTTTTTGCCGGCAAAGTCATCCAACGATACATTCCCTCCAGTCGACGAGGGCAGTGTGAACTTGGGTGCCATCTGGCCGGTTTGGGGCATGGTTCGAGTCAATCGTTACCTCGCTTCCGCGTTGTTGTGTGCAGACGTACTTAGCTGGAGGGCTTCCACTTGATGATGCATCCAATCGGCTTGGTTTCGGCCAACGAAACCTCGCGACCGGACAGTATTGATTCTACCGCATCTCGGAAGAAGCTTACTTCAACATCCTCCGGACGCTCGTAGTTGTCGTCAAAAGCGCCGTGATACCGCATACGTCTATCTTGATCGAACAGGAAGATCTCCGGCGTCCTCTCGGCGCCGTAAGCGCGAGCAACGTCCTGGGACTCGTCGTACAGATACGGGAACGGATACCCTTTCAATTCGGCTCGCTTCTTCATCCTCTCAAAGCTGTCAAGCGGCATTGCGTTGGCGTCGTTCGAGCTAATCACGACCATTGCCAGCCCTTGATCGGCGTAGTCGTGCTGAGCTTGAATCAATCGACCCTCCCAAGCCTGGGCAAATGGACAGTGATTACAGTTGAACACGACCGCCACTGCCTTCTTGTCGGCGAGGCCGCTCAGGTCGTGTTGATTGCCGTCCACGCCGGGAAGATCATAGCTGATCGCCTTGTCGCCTAGATTCAAGTTCGCCAATTCGTATCAAACCTCCATTCGGATCGTCATTCGTCCTTCGCTGCGAGAAGTGCGCGCCGGATCGTCTCCTTCGATGGCAATGGGGAGATGCGGCCGTCTTCGTGGCGATAGGTGCGACAAGTCAGTCCGTAGTAAACGTCCTCGGCCGGCGGTGGATCGATGTCGCGTCCGTCGATCAGGATGGTTGGCGATCCGAGAAACCCTATCTCTCGGGCCCTCTCGTCGGTTGTAATCTCGGTTCTGACAATCTCCGCTTCCATCCCTTCCTCACCCATGGTTTCCTCAAGCCTGTCATAGCACTGGTGGTGGGAAGGACATTCCTCCCAGAAGAGAAACTCGATCTTCTTCGGACCTTCCATTCGATAATTCCTCGATTCGCTGTCGATGGATCGGAATGATTATAAGTTAGCGGGAAACGGCCGTACAATCTGCGCCTATTCGTCATACGGGCGGTTGCCTTGCGCAATCCGGCGCCGATCGAGATCCCTCCGAAATGATGGCGTGCCGCCCGTTTATCGAAGATCATGTCACTCTATTGGCGCAAGACTTCGCGGCTCTGTCAACGGGCCGCACCGATTCGACACAGGATAGTCAGGCGTGACGATAGGGACTTCGACGGCACCTGCCGTAAACACCAAGTTTCACGTGACTGGTATGGATTGCTCCGTTTGCGCTGAGTCGATTGGCCGAAACGTCGGCAAAGTGGAGGGCGTCATCTCGGCCGAGGTCAGCTTCGCAACGTCCAGAATGGTCGTAGCCCATGAAGAGACCCTGCCCGTCTCCAAGATAATTGCGACAGTCGAACGAACCGGCTACGGCGCAACAGTCGCATTCAACGGTCAATCTTCGGACACGAGAGCGAAGGGCGCGTGGATACCTGAAAGTCGAGTAGTAGAGACTTCTGCATCAGGAATTGCGACGGCCGCAGGTTTCGTCGCAATCGCGATCAATGCACATGCGCTTGCCCAGGGACTCTTCGGGATAGCAATCGTGATCGGCGGTTATCGCTTCGCCCGCAATGGTGCTTATTCATTGGTACGCTCCCGCGTGCTGGACATCAACGTGTTGATGTCGCTTGCTGTAATTGGCGCAATTCTCCTTGGGCATTGGGAAGAAGCGGCCGTAGTAGCGTTTCTTTTCTCCCTCGGCAACCTACTCGAGGCCCTTACTCTTGATCGGGCCCGTGGCGCGATCAACGATCTGATAAAGCTAACGCCCGCGGAGGCGCGGGTTCGGCGGGGCGGCCAGCGAGTCTCACTTCCGTCGAGCGAAGTCAAGGTGGACGACGTAATTGTCCTTGCCGCGGGTGAGCGCATCCCACTCGATGGCCGCGTGGTCGCCGGCGGCTCTTCGGTGAACCAGGCGCCTATTACCGGTGAATCGATGCCTGTCGATAAGCACACCGGCGACGAAGTGTTCGCTGGTTCCATCAACGGCGAAGGATATCTAGAGGTTAGGGTCACTCGACCCTATCAGGAGAATACGATTAATCGCATTGTCAGGTTGGTTGAGGAGGCGCAGTCGAAGAAGGCGCCAATCGAACGGGTGGTGGACAGATTCGCCCGGCGGTACACGCCGGCGGTCGTGGCCATCGCGATCTTGATGATGTTGGTGCCCTGGCTTGGCTTTGGCCAGACTTTCGAGTCGGGATTCTACCGGGCGTTGGTTCTCCTGGTCATCGCTTGCCCCTGCGCGTTGGTTATCTCGACGCCTGTCGCGACGGTTGCGGGCATTGCACGAGCCGCGCGCGCAGGCCTTCTAATAAAAGGTGGCGCCTATCTGGAGGCCGCCGGTGCGATTAAGGCGATCGCCTTCGACAAGACCGGCACGCTTACGCACGGACGGCCGGCAGTCGTTGATGTTGTGCCGGTAGATGGTGGGTCCGTAGACGAAGTAATTGGGATCGCCGCTGCTATCGAATCTCAATCAACCCATCCATTTGCTGTGGCGATTCAGAGGCACCACCGGCATACCGGCGAACCAGTGGCGCCGGCATCGGACTTCGCATCGTTGACCGGAAGGGGAGCGCGAGCATGGATTGACGGACGCCTTTGCTACATTGGTAGCAGTCGGCTCTTCGATGAGGTAGGCGTCGATTACAACGATCTGACAGAGGTGATGCCTCGCCACGAGGCGGCGGGCCGGACTACCCTATTGGTGGCTGCAGATGGTCAGTGCTTGGGACTTGTCGTCGTCGAGGACACGATTAGACCGGAAGCGCGCGGTGCGGTGGAGGCTTTGCATCGCGCTGGGGTTCGAC
>JAAXGO010000473.1 GCA_012267425.1 Rhodothermales bacterium | reverse complement strand
AGTCCATGCGGTCTGTATACGGCATGAACTCCTGATACGTCTTGCTTTCGGCAAGCTTTTCGATGCCACGGTGCAGATACCCAATGTCGAGTACACACTTCTCAATTCGCTCGCCGTCAAGTTTTACAACGCATCGCAGCACACCGTGCGTGGCTGGATGCTGCGGACCGATGTTGAGCGTCATTTCGTGCTCTAGCGCATCCGCCGTGCGCCCCGAGGCGGTTCCGCGCCGCACTTCGAGAAACGCATCCTTGCTTTCGAGCCGCTTTCTTACGGCCTCGTTGTGCCGCGGCCAGAACGAAAAAATGGTGGTATCGTCGCTTGCTACGTCGGAGACTGCCGATGTGGCTTTCTCGCCGACATTGTATGGCGGCTCGTTGAAGCTCTTGACCGGCTTTTGGCCGTGTGCGGCGGCGAACGGGTCGTCGGTCAGCGGTCCTTCAGGCGTCTGGGGTGGAAGCGGCAGTGATCCCGGGATGCCTAAAAGCGGAAACTCCTTACGCTGCGGATGCCATTCGAAATCTTCCGGCATATACATCCGCCTGAGGTCGGGATGCCCCCGCAGGCGGATTCCCATCATGTCATAGCATTCGCGCTCGTTCCAGTTTGCGGCGGGAAAAAGCGAGGTGATCGACGGCACCTCCGCCTCGCTTTCTTCTACGCGCACTTTGAGGCGGATACGCTTTCCGAGGTCAATGTTTACCAGATTGTAGAACACCTCGAAGCGGGCATCCTCGGTGAACCGGTCCACGCCGCCCAAATCGACCAGATACGTAAAGCCTATCTCGCGTTTGAGGAAGCGGCAGACGTCTACGAGCCGATCGGCTGCCACGAAGACCGTGTGCTCTCTCGCATAGACATCAACGTCGCCGATTGCGTCGGGCACCGCTTCGCGTAGTCTGTCGACGACGTCCTGGACTTCGGTGGACGCCGCAGCGTAGACGTTAGGCGCTTCCTCAATCGGTCCGTCTTCCGGCGTAAAATGAAACTTGAGCGTCTCGGACATAGGGGCTCGCCGCTCTCTGGTGTCAGGAAACGGGCTGCCTACCGAACTGACGATCCTGTTTCGTCGAATACTCGTTGCGTATCTGCTCTTGGAGGTCCATCAGCGCATGTATGACGGCCTCGGGACGCGGCGGGCAGCCTGGAATGTAGACGTCCACGGGAAGAAAATTGTCGATGCCCTGCACGACACCATAGCAGCGGTGCATGCCGCCTGATGAGGCACATGCGCCCATCGCGATACACCATTTTGGATCCGCCATCTGATCCCACACCCTGCGGATGGCGTGTGCCATTTTGTAACTGCACCACCCGGCGACGAGCATGAGATCGGCTTGACGGGGCGAAAACCGCATAGCCTCGCTCCCGAAGCGGGAGACGTCATACTTGGGTCCGCCGAAGGCCATCATTTCGATAGCGCAGCACGCCAGCCCCATTGGCATGGGCATCAGTGAGTTCGACCGGGCCCAGTTGACCACCGTGTCGACGGTTGTTGTCAGATAGCCGTCGTTGAAATCCATGCGCCGGGAGCGGTTCGCGAAATCATGCGAATTCAATGAGGATCGTAAAGGCCTGTTTCCAGCGCGGCAAACTATCCAACGTGGTTTTCTTTATCAACGCGCCACTCTGTCTAGGTCGCATAGGTGAGCCGCGCGATTGCTAGGCGCCCGAGCCGTGGGGCTCCGACGAATTCCCTGTGATTGCTGTCGAGCGCGTTCGTAACGCCCAGATCGAGCCGGAGGCCGTCAAGTGACCTGCGAAACGTGTACCCGAGACCCAGATCCAGAATGAAATAGTCGTCCACGGTGCCCACGTAGACGCCCGAGCGTACCGGAAATCCTTTGATAAAGCGCCCGGAGGCATTTACCGATACGCCATTCGAATGCGTCCACGAGCCACCACACTTGACTTTGAGCGTGGGCGCGTTGAGGGCGAGCGTGATGTTCTCGTCGTCTTCGCCGAGTTCCGTGGCGTCGAAAAAGTCGTCGTTGACCCAGGAGACATTCCCGAAGAGCTGCGTCGATTCCGACAACAGCAAGTGTGCCGACGCGTCCATGCCCCAATAGACGAGCTGCCCAAAATTTCGATACGACAACATGAGCTCCGGAATGTTGCCCACGCCGGTATTGTTCTCAACCGGCTGAACGACTCCTACGGGTGTTTCGGCTGTGGGCAGGGCCCCAGTGTCAGCCGCCAGCGTGACGAGATCCGCCGCAACGGATTCGGGTGTGACGCCGATAAGGCCAAGTGCGCCGCTTAGTATAGGGTTGCCGGCAAAGGCTGTTGCCAAATCGCGTGCCAGATCCTCGGCCAAGGTCGGAA
>JAAXGO010000472.1 GCA_012267425.1 Rhodothermales bacterium | reverse complement strand
CTGGCGCTGGAGGCGCCTGCGGAGCCGGCGTCGTCGGCCGCGGTATCGCGCCTCGGGAGAGATCCGGCGCCTCTCGGGCTCAGGCGGCATGAGCCACCGGAGGATGAGTCCGGGCGTCACGGTAGTCGAGGGCGGCCCGGCCGGTTGCGATGACGCGGACGCCGTCGTGGATGTGGTACTGCTTGACGCGCTCGGGGGCGAATGGCGGTCGAATGCGGTGCGTCGGTCGTGGGGTGCGGCTGGTTCAGCTCGCTGGTGGGGTGCGGCAGAAGTCTGAGCCGCGGGTGCTATGAGGCGAGCGCGTGACTTGATCGACTATCGCTGATGAACGGAGCATGAAGTGCGTGGACAGCACGGATGACGAGGGCATTCGCCCAACGCTGAATTCCACCCGCCTGGGCAACTGATCCGTGAGGGCATGAAAGGGGGGGACGGTGGGGGCGCCGGCCGCTTGCCTGAACCGCAGGCGCGGGACGCTGCCTCGCGCACACTGAGGGCAAGGACTGGGCCACTGTAGACAACAGGATGTCCATGCAAGCAGCCTATGAGTTGCCGCAAGGGCCTCGCGAAGGCCCACACTGCATTCGAGCGGGGGATGCATCCCGGCTGACTGCGGTGCTGCTCGGGTCGAATTGTGCTCAATGTGCTTCTCGGTTGCGTATCGTCAGCCGGACGCCTTGCCGCTCTCGGTCCGACGTGCGGCACCACCATGGACTGCCTAATCGTCAACCTTGATCCATGCGCCTAAATACGGCACCGAATTCCGTGTGGGTGCACCTACTATATACACCTGCGCTAAATCGTGTCATCGCTGCCTCGCTTAACTCTCCGTACTCGTTGCCGATAATCGTGTTTCTCTTGAATTCCACCTTGTGCTCAGGAACGAACTGGCCCCAATAGAAATCATGGAACGAAAGGTAGTTCGTCTGGTCGTAGCCTAGTTTCTCGCGCAAGCAGTCAACGAAAGTGAAGTCGCCCTCACGGATGTTCTGCACAATGATCTCAATGTCTTCAATGCTCAAAAAGACCACAGGACGAATAGACGTGTATACTTGCGGCACAACCTTCCGGATGCGATGAACGAACCGGTCGACGAGCAGGCCCGACGCCAGCCCGAATCCGAGAATGGGCTCCAGGAACACGACGACAGGCCACACACATCGCAACTGGCGCACAGGCAGGGTGGAGATGTCACGTCGCCTAGGTAATCCGAAGGTGTGTCGCACATTGGTCGCAAGTTGTTGGACTGCGCAATGACGCTGATTGCCAAACTTCTCCGAGAGGCCTCTAAAGAACCGCAGGAACTGGCCCGAGTACTTCGCTTCAGTCTTTGCGAAGGATCCTTTGATTTCGAACACGATCGCATTGGTGTCTTCCAGAACGACTGCGTCGAACGCCTCCTCTCGTGGGGAATTGTACATCACGTTTGGTGTAAGCCGGTGTGACGGCACCGCATGGTGTAGCATTTCTAGGACATGATCTTCAAATAGAGTTCCCCACAGTCGCGAGAATTGCAGGCGACGCTCGTCAGTGTCGAGAGCAGCGTTGACTGTCCAATAGAACCCGCTCGCGAGCTTCTCAACGAGAAGGCAAGGATCGACGCACAGATAGCTGTTCGGAGAGAATCGCCAGATCGGATTCATCCTGAAAGCCGTCAAATCAAGCAATAGTGTACGTTCGTCCTTTATATGGCCAAAGGTTCCTGGCAACTCATGGAAGTCGACCGCCAAGTGCGAGAGAAACTGCTCGAATAGGCGGCCTGCCACTGGGCTGTCGGTTGCATGCGGATTGAGGAACGCACGCTGCTGGAATTGATCCAGGCTCGTCATCGGAGCCGCTTGAAAGTACGAGAAGATTCCGAACAACATGTCACGATAGGCATCAAAGCTGAAACCCCTCGTCAGGAATACAAAGAGCTGCTCGAGTTCTCCGGCGAGCGGCATATGCCGCTTGGTCGTTAGAATGCGGCCGAGCATCCGCCGGCTTCTCACGAGTCCGTTGTCGATACGCGGCAGGTTCTCTAGCTCGCGAGCTGGTGCGAGTTGCGCTGCAAGATCGCGTGCTCCGATTTTCCCAGAGGGAATAGAACCGAAGTCGGAAAGCGAGTTTATTGCGAGTGCGAGCTCCGTGAGGACCCCGAAGTCGTCGCGCGACACGAGCATGTTGCCACGCACCGACTCGCCGAATAACGCGACCAATTTGATCGCGGAGAGAAGCTGTCTGCGGTGGAACACGATGCGGTCGCGCAAATGGGCCGCGAACAGGCTGTCCTTGAGAATCCTCAATCGCCGTTCCGAAACAGTTGTTCGGATTAAGTGTTCTTGCGCCTGCCATCTAGCGTCGGAATCACTCTCAAGGTCCTCCTTGATCGCAGCTGCGCTGAGAAAGAGGTTCATTTGGCCTAGTACCGTTAAGCCGGCAGTTCTGTTGATTGTTTTCGCGATTCTGATGACCTCGCGAAGTGTGGGCTTTGGCTCGCCGAGTTCTGGAAGGCTAATAAACGAGCCAATTCTGGTTGGTGTGATCATGTGTCCCCAGCGGCAAGGTCTTCGGGAGCACTCCTCACAGAGCGCTGTTTCGTGGACCGTCGACTATCGCATTGCGATTGCCAGACGGCGCAAACTGTGGTTGCGGCTGTTGCTGCGGTTTCGGCGGGAGGCACTTGGCGTAACGAGCGCGGTACGTATCCTCGCTGAGATGGTCCTAATCATCACCTCATTGTAGCCCGGGCTCGTTGTCGTGGTGCGGTTCCGGTAGCTCGACCATGAGGGCGATGCGCGTTCTGGTCGTGCGCGACGCTGCCGCTTCAGGAGCGGTCGTGTGGCTACGCGGTCAGGTCGCCGGAGGGCTTGGCGCTCGGAGTTCGCGGTGGACGCCGTACGAGGTCGCCGACGCCGGCGTCGTCGAGGCGTCGAGCGGGGGCGTCGTTCCACGGATCGATTCCCTTCCAGCGGTCATGCTTGCGGTGCCAGTCGGCGATTCGGCGGA
>JAAXGO010000033.1 GCA_012267425.1 Rhodothermales bacterium | reverse complement strand
GCATTTCTCACCACCCGACGGTCGAAGCACACGACACGACCGCCAGGACTTCGTTGCGCTTGCTTGCCGTGCTCGACGTACTGTGCAAGTACGCCTGCGCGCGCCAAGCGGCGCGCGCCTCGTCCTGACGGCCCTCTCACGCACTTCGCCTCGCCACGTGGTGGGAAATACAGGTTAACAGCTTGAAAGAGATCAGGCCGAGCAGAGACATGCGGAGATGTGGCTAAGGGTCGGTGGGAAAAGCCGATCCAAGGCAATTGACCCCCTGCAGGTTCGACGCTCCATGCTGAAACCGGCTACTGCAACACGGAATGGCCTGATCGACCAGGACCTGCGCTACAATCCTGCGAGCCTATGCAACCGGTGAGGCCGCGAGATTCTATCCCGATCCTGCTGCTCACACTCGGACTGTGCCTGGCTTCATGCACCGCCGGACGGCGAGGAGACTTCAGCCTGAAGGATCACTACAGCAAGGCTGAGCACAGAATTCCCATGCGTGACGGAGCGAAGCTGTTCACGATCGTCTACTCGCCCAAAGACACGACCCAAACTTTCCCCATTCTTCTCAAGCGTTCTCCTTACTCCATCGCGCCCTACGGTCCGGAGGAATATCACAAACGGCTCGGGCCTTCGGAGGCGTTCGACCGCGACGGGTACATCTTTGTGTTCCAGGATGTGAGGGGACGCTATGAGTCCGAAGGTGAGTTCGAACTGATCAGGGCGCACAATCCCAACAAGACGGGTCCAGACGACGTGGACGAAAGCAGCGACACCTACGACACCATTTCGTGGTTGCTTGCCAACGTGCCGAACCACAACGGACGCGTCGGGCAATGGGGCATTTCCTATCCCGGCTGGGAAGCGGCCATGGGCATGATCGACGCACACCCCGCTCTCAAGGCTTCCTCCCCGCAGGCTTCACCCACGGATATGTTCATCTGGGACGACTGGCACCATAATGGCGCCTTCCGTCCATTAATCGCCCTTTCTTGGCTCCCTCGGCAATTAGGACTGCGGCGTGACCGCGCTGCCGACTTCCCTTTTGAGCACGGAACGCCGTGGGGCTACAAGTTTCTTCTTGACGTAGGCCCTCTGTCGCGCATCAACGAGCTCTATTTTCACGGCAAGATCCGGGAGTGGAACGAGTTCATGGAGCACGGCACCTATGACGAATATTGGCAAAAACAGACTCTCGTTCCTCACCTCAAGAATATCCGGCATGCCGTGCTCAGCGTCACCGGCTGGTTCGACTCTGAAGACTTCTACGGACCCGTCTCGATCTACAACAAAATCGAGAAGGAGACCCCCGACAACCGCAGCACGCTCGTCGTTGGACCTTGGCGGCACGGCGCCTGGGGCAGAGAGGACGGTGACCGGCTTGGCGAGATCAACTTCGGTTCGAAGACCTCGCACTACTTCAAGAACCAGATCGAGCACCCGTTTTTCAGCTACTTCCTCAAGAACGAAACCGGTTGGAGCTTTCCCGAAGCCGTTGTTTTCGAGACAGGCGGCAACCGCTGGCATATCCACGACCAATGGCCGCCGAAAGGCCTGGTCCCCCAAGAGCTGTATTTCCAAGCGGAAGGCAAGCTCTCTTTCGAAGCTCCCGAGCAATCGAATGCCGGCGCTCACGACTCCTACGTGAGCGATCCCGACAAGCCTGTCCCCTACACG
>JAAXGO010000471.1 GCA_012267425.1 Rhodothermales bacterium | reverse complement strand
GCTCCCCTTGAAACCGGCCGTGCCCGAACTGGCCCAACACAGAACCGCCCCGTCGGGGTCGGTGACCGTGATGATCGTGTTGTTAAATGTTGCACGAACGTGAATCTGACCGCTCGGGACGTGTTTCCTCTCCCGGCGGGACGAACGACCACCGCGACGACGCTGCGTTCGAGCCATCGTTTCTCCTTAAACTGATGTTCCTGCGCCAAAAATACGCAGACGATTATCTGCTGCTACTTGCGCGCTCGCTTCTTCCCGGCTACCGTCTTCTTTACACCGCGGCGCGTACGCGCATTCGTGCGCGTGCGCTGGCCGCGGCTTGGCAGATTGCGCCGGTGGCGCAGGCCTCGATAGCTGCCAATCTCCATGAGGCGCTTGATGTTCATGTTTACTTCGCGCCGCAAATCCCCTTCGACGCGACAATGGCGCTCAATGTAATCCCGCAAGGCGACCAATTCATTCGTGTCCAGGTCATTGACGCGTTTGTCCTCGTCAATCCCTGTCGCCTCCAGAATCTCCTGGCTGACCGAACGGCCAATCCCGTAAATGTAGGTTAGAGCGATAACGACCCGCTTGTCTCGAGGAATGTCGACACCTGCAATACGTGCCATGGCAATTGCCCCCTGGGTTTCTAGCCCTGCCTCTGCTTGTGTTTCGGGTTCTGACAGATCACATATACAACCCCTCGCCGTCGCACAACCGAACACTTCTCACACATCTTTTTCACCGAAGGCCGCACTTTCATCCTTCAACCCCCTCCCCCAAAGTCGTAACGCAATTCCACAAGTGTATCATATCGCTATATGCGCGTCAAGATTTCGGGGCCTCTGTTGGTTACCGCAACTGTATGCTCGAAGTGAGCGCTCAAGCTGTGATCCTCGCTTATAACGGTCCACTTGTCCTTCAACGTCTCCGTCCGCCATGTGCCCATCTGCACCATCGGCTCAATCGCGATCACCAGCCCGGGGCGCAGCACAACCCTTCCGTCCGTGTCGTCCGATACATAGTTCAGGACCTGCGGCCCCTCGTGCATCGCACGACCCACACCGTGCCCCGTGTATTCCCGCACTACGTGAAATCCGCTCGGCTCTACGCTGTTCTGCACCGCCGCGCTGATATCCAGCACACGGCCGCCGGAACGAATCGCCTTGATGCCGGCATTGAGGCTCTCCTCCGTTACCCGCAGCAGCCTTTCGGCCGCAGGCTCAATCGAGCCCACAGGATATGTCCAACCGCTGTCGCCCACAAAGCCGCGGTAGAACACGCCTACATCTATGCTGATAATGTCGCCCTCTAGTAGCACGCGCTCCCGGCTCGGAATCCCATGCACCAGCTCCTCATTGATGCTCGTACAAATGTTGGCCGGATAGCCGCGATAACCCAGAAAACTGGATTTCGCACGATGACCGTGGATCGTCGCCGCGGCCAGCTCGTCCAAATCCAAAGTGCTGATCCCCGGCTTGATCGC
>JAAXGO010000470.1 GCA_012267425.1 Rhodothermales bacterium | reverse complement strand
TTCAATCCCGAGGTCGGATTCCTGGCGCGGCGCGACTATCGGAATATCGAGGGTCGGGTCTTCAGGCGCCTTCGCCCGGTCGGCATGGGAAGACTCTTCGAGATCGTGCCGCACGCCATCTATCGCGCTTACTGGGACTTCGACGGCTTCCAGGAAACGGGTTATCTGCACATGGATACGCACTGGAAGTTTCAGTCCAGCCGCGAGATTCATACGGGCATCAACCTCGTTACCGACGGACTCCGGGAACCCTTCGATATTGTTCCCGGCGTCACGGTGCAGCCGGGAACCTACCGTCATGACGAGCTGCAACTCGTGTACCTGGGCAATCGCTCCGACGCGTTGAATTTCCAGGTCCGGAGCTTTTTCGGCGGGCGCTTCGGCGGCGATCGCGTGACCGTCGAGCCTGCCGCGCGCTTTCGCGTCGGAGACAGGTTCAGTACGGAGTTCGCCTACAACTACAACGAGTTCGATCTGCCCGTACCCGGCGGCAAGTTCACGGCCGATCTCTGGCGGTTCCGGATGTCTTACTCGTTCTCGCCGCGCATGCTCGTCGAGATGCTCATGCAGTACAACGAAACACAGGACCAGCTCTCGACCAACCTGCGCTTCTCCTGGCTGCAGACCGCGAATGCAGGCCTCTACCTCGTATACAACGAGGTCGACGAGAGGGGCTTCGGTGCGCTGCCCAGGGGGCGCGAGTTCGTGCTCAAGTACAGCCGGATTTTCGAGACCATGAGGTAGCCGCCGTCTCGAGATCTCGGCCAACGCTGGAGAGGAGGGGGCGTTGCCACCTTTGGTCTGTCTTCGGACGGGCAACCCATCGCAAGGGTCGCGCTCGCAACCGGGGCGAGCGGTCCATCGCAAGGATATCGCTCACAGCGGGATCAAGCGGCCCATCGCGATGAAGGTTGTCAATCGGAAGCGTCCGGCAGTGCTTCGTGGTCGGGGTCGGGGCTGACGATCAATCTCCACAGCAAGTCCACTTCCATCTCGATCAATTCCGCTTCGTCGTCGGCATGCAGGATCAGTCCGACTTCCTTCGGTTCGGATTGATTCGCGGCGGTCATGACGTGAGCCAGATAGTGCATCTCCGACGCTGACAATTCCGATGCGATACTTAGCGATCTGAGCTCCTCGAAATAATTGCGGGCCGATTCGATGAAAACCTTGATATTCGTATCCAACAGCGCCTCATAGCGTTCGCTATTGGCCAACGACTCCTGAATACAGATTTTTCGTATCTCCGCGTTGTGGAGCGAAGCCAGGACGATCTCTCTCAGGTGCTCCTTGACCTGTAAGCGAAAGTCGCGAGAGGGATCGAAATCGAAAGTGTTCCTGAGGGTGATCAGGTTTTCGTAGAGGTGGGACATCGTGGCCGTCCAGAGCGCTGCCTTCGACCCGAAGTGATACCTGATCAGCCCGAAACCCACCCCTGCATCCTCGGCGATCGATCGGAGCGACGCCCCCTGAAAGCCGTATTCCGCAAACGCCCTTGTGGCAGCGTCGAGCAGACGCTTCCGGGTGGAGCGATCCTCGCGCTTCTGCGTGTCCGTCAGTCGATTAGGCGTTGCCATACATCGAGTCTATCTGAATAAGTAGCTGCCGATTGTAATGCAGGTCCGCCAGGCAGGCTGATCCCAGCCTTGACATGCCTGATACGACTGTAGTACTTCTACGATCGTACAAGGACGGAGTGGCACCAGACTAACACCTTAGTCGCGACGAACAAACAACGATGACCTGACTGTTGCGTCGAAGCCCTGCGCCGACACCAGGGGGACTGCGAATGGCTATGTCGAACAACAACAGACTGTCCGCGACGGTTATCGCTTTCGGTCTATCCGCGCTATTCATCAGCGATAGCGCATTCGCTCAACTTGAGGAAGTGATCGTCACTGCCCAGAGGCGTGAGCAGAATGTACAGGTTTAGTATTTGCCCGA
>JAAXGO010000001.1 GCA_012267425.1 Rhodothermales bacterium | reverse complement strand
ACCGCCCTCGTAGAGGACTTTGTCGTTTTCCCTGTTGAAGCGGATCTTATCCACTTCCTCTCCTTCGAGAAAATTCGTGTCGCCCGGATCCATGATATGCACCTTCTGCAGCATCTGCTTGACGATCACCTCAATGTGCTTGTCGTTGATCTCCACAGCCTGCAGGCGATAGACATCCTGAATCTCGTTGACCAAATACTCCTGTACCTTATTCACTCCCTGGACTCGCAAAATATCGTGCGGATTGACCGAACCTTCGGAGAGGCGCTCACCGGCTTCGACCCGGTCGCCTTCGTGTACTCTCAGGTGCTTGCCGTAGGGCACCAAGTATTTCTTTGTCTCGTCCTCGGGAGCCAGCGGAGTGACGAACAGTTCGCGGTTGCCGCGAACTAGGCCGCCAAAGCTCACAGTGCCGTCGATTTCCGATATTACCGCAGGTTCCTTGGGCCGGCGTGCCTCAAAAAGCTCGGCAACACGCGGCAGGCCACCGGTAATGTCGCGCGTCTTGGAACGCTCGCGCGGGATCTTAACCAACACCTGCCCCGGTTCGATTTGATCCCCATCTTCAACCAGCAGACGAGCGCCGACCGGGATGATATAGGAGCGAGAGCCGTATTCCTCGCTCTCGATCTCTATCTGCGGACTCAGCGAGCGGTCGCGCTGTTCGACGATGACGCGGACGCTCATCCCCGTGCTTTCGTCGTATTCCTCGCGCATGGTTACATCTTTTTTGATATCGTTGAACTTGATCCGGCCCGGGCGGTCGGTGAGAATCACATTGTTGTATGGATCCCATTCGTACAGCACCTGCCCCATCTCGACTTGATCGCCATCTTCGACCTTGAGAACCGCGCCATAAGGGACGTTGATAGACGAACGCACTCGATTCTGTTCGTCGAGCAACCCGATTTCGCCGTTGCGCCCGACGACCGTGACGACCGTGGAACCGATTGCTGGGTTTTCCACCGTATTCTTATTCAGGTCGTCGGAAAATTGGACTCGACCAGCCCGGCGAGCGGTGATCTGTGACTGCTCGGCGATGCGACTGGCCGTACCACCGATGTGAAATGTTCGCAACGTCAGTTGAGTACCTGGTTCGCCAATGCTCTGCGCGGCTACGACTCCAACCGCCTCACCCACATTGACCTCGCGGCCAGTAGCCATATTCCGCCCGTAGCACTTGATGCACACGCCACGTTCGGACTCGCATGTGAGCACCGAGCGGATGAGCACTTCCTCAATACCGGCTTGGGCAATGCGATTGGCATCTTCCTCTTCCAACAAGACACCTGCTTGGGCTACCACAGTGTCGTCGGCATCGAGAGCGTCCTCTTGCAATACGCGACCGACGATGCGGTCGGCTAGCGGCTCGATTACCTCCTCGCCGTCCTTGAGAGCGCCGGTCTTTAGCCCCTGGCTAGTCATGCAGTCCTCTTCGCTAATCACTACATCTTGGGCTACATCGACCATCCGACGAGTCAAATACCCAGCTTCGGCCGTCTTCAGGGCCGTATCGGCTAATCCCTTGCGCGCTCCGTGTGTCGAGATGAAGTACTCGAGCACCGACAGCCCCTCTTTGAAAGAGGCAATAATCGGCGTTTCAATAATTTCGCCGACGGCACCGGTCATCTTTTTCTGCGGCTTGTTCATCAAACCGCGCATGCCACCTAGCTGTTTGATCTGATCTTCACTGCCGCGCGCGCCGGAATCCTTCATAACATAAACCGAGTTAAAGCCCTCTTCGGCTTCCTCAAGTGTGCTCTGCACAGCACGTGAGACCTCAGATGTGGCATGGGTCCAGATGTCGATAATCTTGTTATAGCGCTCGCCGTCGGTGATGATGCCATTGGCGTACTGATCACGGACTTTCTCCACGTCCTTGAGCGCTCCATCAATGAGCTTGGTTTTGGTATCGGGTACGACTACGTCGTCAACGGCGATGGATACGCCGGCCAGCGTCGCGTAGTGGTAGCCCATATTTTTGAGTTGATCGACGAATTCGGCCGTGCGCCTGTTGCCCAACAGGCGATGCACTTGGGAGGTAATCCGTTTGATATCGCCCTTGTCAACCGTGCGGTTTATAAAACCGATTTCCTCCGGCAACACCTCGTTGAAAAGCAAGCGACCAACAGTCGTATTCACCATCTCGCCATCGACGCGCACCATAACCGGCTGATGCAGGGTAATGCGGCCCGCTTCAAAGGCCGCCACCGCCTCGGTCTTATTGGCAAAGCTGCGCTCGACTCCACCGGCTTCGCTAAAGCGCACCTTGGTCAGGTAATAACTGCCGAGCACGATGTCCTGAGGGTTGTCCATAATTACCGGCTCGCCATCGGCCGGCTTGAGGATGTTATTGGTAGAAAGCATTAGGAGGCGCGCCTCGATCTGGGACTCAAACGAGAGCGGTACATGTACGGCCATCTGGTCTCCGTCGAAGTCGGCATTGAAAGCGGCGCAGACCAGCGGATGCAGGCGAATGGCCTTACCCTCGACGAGAATGGGTTGAAAAGCCTGAATGCCCAACTTGTGCAACGTCGGTGCCCGATTGAGCAATACGCAGTGGTCGCGAATGATCTCCTCGAGAATGTCCCAGACCTCCGGGCGCTCGCGCTCGACCAGCTTCTTGGCGCTCTTGACGGTTTGCACCAGCCCTTTTTCTTCCAACTTCTTGATCACAAATGGCTTAAACAGCTCTAGGGCCATGCCCTTGGGTAGGCCGCACTGATACAGTTTGAGTTCAGGACCGACGACGATGACCGAACGGCCCGAATAGTCGACGCGCTTGCCCAGCAAGTTTTGGCGAAACCGACCCTGTTTGCCCTTGAGCAGATCGCTGAGCGACTTGAGTGAGCGATTGCCGTCGCCGCGCACGGCCCGCGAGCGACGCCCGTTGTCGAAGAGAGCGTCAACGGCTTCTTGGAGCATTCTCTTTTCATTGCGCAGAATGACCTCGGGAGCCTTGATGTGAATCAGCTTCTTCAAGCGATTGTTGCGATTGATGACCCGGCGGTAGAGATCGTTGAGGTCGGAAGTGGCGAAGCGACCGCCCTCTAAGGGCACCAAGGGACGCAGATCCGGCGGAATGACCGGAATGTTGTCGAGAATCATCCACTCAGGCCGATTTTCGGACTGGCGGAAGGCTTCGACGACCTTGAGCCGCTTGAGCGCCTCTTGCTTGCGCTGGATCGAACTCTCCATCCTGACCAAGGTTCGCAACTCGGCCGAGAGCTCTTCGATATCGATCTGCTCTAAGAGCCGCTTGACCGCTGGTGCTCCCATATCGACATCGGGATCGCCACCCGCTTCCTCCACCTCAAAGAGCTCCTCCTCAGTCAAAAGCTGCAATTTCTCCACAGGTGCGCCCCGCGGGTCGATGACGACATAGGACTCGTAGTAGAGGATGCGCTCGAGGTTGCGCATCGAGATGTCGAGCAGAGCACCGATGCGCGAAGGTAGCGACTTGAAATACCAGATGTGAGAGACCTGTACGGCCAATTCGATGTGGCCAAGGCGCTCGCGGCGAACCTTGACCTGCGTGACCTCGACGCCGCAACGGTCGCATACTACACCTCGATAGCGAATGCCCTTATACTTGCCGCAGTGGCAGTTCCAGTCCTTGACCGGACCGAAGATGCGTTCGCAGAACAACCCGTCGCGCTCTGGTTTGAAGGAGCGATAGTTGATCGTCTCGGGCTTGGTGACTTCCCCTTGCGACCAAGCGCGAATG
>JAAXGO010000469.1 GCA_012267425.1 Rhodothermales bacterium | reverse complement strand
CGGCAACCACAAGAAGTGGAGCGAAGCGGAGCTGCGGGCCTTCGTCGGCGAGGAGATCTTCGCCGCCTTCTGGCCGAGCGGTCAGATCGTCAACCACGACTGCGTCGATCCATCGGGGCTGAAGCACCTGGGGGAGACCCCGAGCGGCTGCGTGGTCGAGCACAACCGCCGCTTCGTCGAAGCGGATCTGATGATCTACGTCGGCCAGGTGATGGCGCACACCTGGGGCGGCTACACCGGCACCGGCGCGGTCATCGGGATGGCCTCGACGCGCAGCATCCTGTCGCATCACAACCATGGCGTGGTCAACCACCCCCGAACCGCCACCGGCGACCACCGGAGCATGTACTTCCGGGGCCTGAAGGCGGAGATCAACGCCCACATCGAACGCGCCACGGGCAAGCGGATCTTCTACATCAACTGGGTCGGGGGCAGCGGCGGGCGGATGGCGGGGATCTTCGCCGGGTACTCGCCGGAGGTGGAGCCTCCCGCGTGGGAGGCCGCCGACCGGTTCAGCGTGATCGAAGTCCCCCAGGCCGACGTGCTGGTCATCGGGCTCTGCGAGCGCTTCGCCTACGGCAGCGCGGACAATCCGCTCATCGCCGCGATCGGCGTGGGCTATCCCCCGCGTGTGTGGCTGGGCGACCACGTGCTGCGCCGCGGCGGGGTGGTGATCGGGATGACTCCTTCGACGGGCGAGATCGACCCGGAGACGTATCCCTCCTACCAGGAGGTGATCGACCTGTACGCCGGCCGCCACGAGATCCACGAGCTGGCCCGGCATCAGGACGCAATCGCGTCCCGGCCCGAGTACATCGAACGCTACGCCCAGGGCGGCGCCTACCACCCCATCCACCCGTTCTGGCTGCTGTACGCGTGCGACTACGTCCTGAACCGAGCGGGTGCGGTGATCATGGCGGGCACCCGGAACCCGGGCGCGTTCAGGAAGCTCGGCATGCACCCGGCGCGATCGTTCGAGGATGCCTGGAGGCGGGCCGAGACGATCGTCGGGCCCGAGCCCACCACGGTGGTCGCGCCGACGTACTGGAGCAAGCGGATCTTCAAATTTGCGGTGGAAAGCTGCACCCGGCGTAGTAGCAACCGGAAGTAATTCTCCGTGTGTTCGCGTTTACCGCTACTTTCAATTTGTTACTTGTTGAACCAAAAGTCGCCCGATTAGTTCACATAATGGCTCGTATGGTTCAGGGTGCCCTTGCAATTTTCTGTCGTCGACCTCCCTGAGCGCACCAACGTACTCATCTCGATTTTTCTTCAACAATGCTGGCAATATAGGTGATCCAGGTATCCATCTTCCAACTTTGACGCACAATACAAAATAACAACATGCCCGAGCCGTTCTTCCGTTCCCGTTAATAAATGGATGAATGTAGTTGAGCCTCCATAAAACACTTGCAGCCAATTCAATGGGATCAGTTTTGTCCCAATGCAGATTGACAATGTTCACGAAATCATCCATCAAAGTGGGAACTTGAAAGTACCTCGGTGGCGTATAGGTGCCGACATTTACTTCGCATGGACGGTATTCGCCTGCATTGATATGCAGGCATGCTATAGCATGGAAATTCAAGGCTTTGATGAGTGTTTGAGAAAGCACAGGTCGATCCTTGCTCAACGCAACACTCACCATTGATTCCAGAAACTGGAGTTGTCTATCTGAATTGGAATACTCCAATCCCTGATAGATCGGATCGTTTTCGGTCTCCGTGAGTTCGAATAGAATCATTCGTTGACGACCACAGTATCACGATCCACGCATTTCTCGACTTCCCTCCGCGTTTTTTCGTCATCACGTCCTACTGCAGACATGATGTACGATATTCTTTGCTCCCTTCGTTCCTCTTGTGTCATTGGACGGTGTATTGCTTGCTGCACTCTCTCTAGTATTTGTCTGTTTTTCTCAGCGGTAGTCATGTCGATGCCTCCCTTTGATACATAACGCAGTGCGACGCGCTAATGCGCGAAGCAGAAGTAGCCAAACGGGCAAAAGCACTGCCCACGAATCAGGATGTTCGCCGAAGACAAATACATACGTCAAGGACCTGACTGTCGATACGGAATCCACCGGGTCCATCGCCGCGACTCAACCGGCGGCGAAGCGCGGGCGGCCCGAGGCCACCGCGATCAACGTGCGCTCCACCA
>JAAXGO010000032.1 GCA_012267425.1 Rhodothermales bacterium | reverse complement strand
CTGTGCGGGGGCCCCGGGCAACCGGGGTCCCTACCGCAATGCACGGATGGAGAGCCCATGCTATCCACTTTCGGTAGCCTTACAGGCGAGCCCGAGTCATCAGATAATGGCAGCTCCGACGAATTCGATAACAAGCATTACGGCCGTTGGCCCAGCATGCGTACACCAGAGTGATCAGCCGTCGACCATGCATGGACTCCCTTCTCCACAATCACCCCAAAAGGTAATGTAACACCCAACAAAAATATTGCCCCCAGCAGGAACTTGCCATGCTACACCAGACTGTGTACAGCCGACATGTGGCCAGATTCGTAGATAAATCTGTCCCAGATGATCGTCAGGATCCTGCTAATTCTGTGCGGACGCGTTTGGCACCAGCAACCATCGCCTTGAGCTTCGCTCGCGCCGCCCATCGCGCCGTCTGGCTGAGACCGCAGTCGGGAGCGACCGCCAGACTCTCTGGGGGCACGTATTCAAGGACGCAGCGGATTCGGTCGGCGACGATTTCGGGCGTCTCGATGAAGTAGTTCTTAACATCAACGATTCCCACATTCACCACCTTCCCCGCGCCGACAATTTCGCGCGTGAGCTCCACTTCGGCCATTTCCCGGTTCGCCATTTCCAAGTGAATCTCATCGGCATGCACGTCGAGGATGTGCGGGAACAGCGGCCGGTATGTCCTGTGCGCGACCGGCCTGCCGATGTAATTGCCGAAACACAGGTGCAATCCGATGTGGGCGTTCACGCCTTCGACGGTGCGGTTAAAAAGGGTAACGAATGCCTTGGGCGAATGCTTGTGGACGGCGAAAGACGGTTCGTCAAGTTGAATGAACTTCGCACCCCTTGCCACGAGCATCCTGAGCTCGTCGTTGATGATTTCCGAAAACCGGTCTGCGACCGCCATCCGATTCGGATACAGATCTCCCAGCGCAATGCGTCCCGCCAGCGTAAACGGACCCGGGCACGGTACTTTGACTGGCAGTGCCGTGCGAGTCCGCACGTATTCGTACTCGGCAACGAGTCCGAGACCATCCGGCGCCGCAAATCTGTCAAGTGCCGCATACCGCTCTCTTTGGTCATGCCCGCCGGGACCCAGGCGGCGTAGCGGAGGCTGCGCCTTAAGACCTATCAGGCGCCCGTAAAAATCTGCGGTAAAGAAACCGAGACGACGCATTTCGCCATCAGTGATTATGTCCAAGCCAGCCTCCTGCTGGTCGTTCACGGCCATGTCGACCGCATCGTCGAGGGTTTCCGCCACATCTCTGGGACCGTATTCCCCACGCTTCATGGCCTCGACGGCGGTAATAAACCAGGACGGCCAGGCATAGCTGCCTATGACGGTGGTCTGAAGCATTGTGTCCAAAGCAGATAATAATGCCCTCACAGGCACCGAAAAGTAGGAGCACTGAACCGTAATCGCTACCTTGCGCCGTACACGCGGCGAACACGCCGCCTGTAATCGTCGAAACAGGCATCGAAACGGTCTGCCGACGCCTCGCTGCCAATGTGATAGCTGCTCGTAAGTACAATGGGCGGCTGTCCCAGCGCCGTGAGCCGTTCAGCAACGAGGCACTTGAGCGAATTCACGAGGGCAGCAGCGCCAATCGTCGAGCCGGGCCCCACCAGGTCCTCATGGCCGTCAACGGCAACGAGGGCATCACCGGCAGGTGTACAATTGTCCAATACGACGTCCGCCAGCTCAGTCAGGCGTTTACCGCAGCTGTGACGAGGCGCTAAGGCGGTGCAGTGCTCGGCGGACACGACGGCGACTACCTTGAGGCCCTTCCGGCGAGCTTCAAGTGCTACCTCGACTACTACTTCATTCACGCCGCTGTTGGAGAACACGATGAAACTGTCCGGCGGCTCGAGCACAAAGTTGCGAAGAACCGTCTTGCCGAGGCCCTCTACTTTTTCAAGAAAAATGGCCTGCCGCTGCCCGTTCGAACCTACGACCGTATTGTGGTACGTCAGCGACAACTCGACGATGGGGTGAAACCCAGGAAAACTCCCGTATCGCGGAAACATCTCCTCCACCGCCATGCGCGAGTGGCCGGAGCCAAAGAGATGAACCAGTCCTCCACCGGCAATGGACTGCGTGCAAATTTCGGCTGCCCGCCCAAGTGCTCCCAACTGCGTGTCCCGGATCCTGCGAAGAATGTTCTGGGCAGCTTCCAGGTACGCAAGGGCTACGTCCATTCGCACGATTGATTCGTTGACGGGATGTGGGTAGTAACTTGAAACGACAATACCCAAACACGACCTTAGTGTCAACGAATACGCGACGTGAGGTGTCAATGCAACGATCCCAAAACATTGCAATGCTCGGGACGGGCCTTATCGGACTGTTCTATACGATGACTCTCCACGGACAGCGTGGACGCGATCGCGTGAGCGCTGTCTATTCCAGAACCGAGAACCGTGCACGCACTTTCGCACAAAAATGGGATATCCCTCATTTCTACACGGACATGGCCGAGGCCATCGGACATCCGTCAGTCGACGTGGTGGTTATTGGGCTACCCAACCATCTGCACGAAGAAGCTGTTCGGCTGTGCGTGGAAGCGGATAAGGCCGTGCTCTGCACCAAGCCACTAGCACGCACAGGAGAGGAGGCCAAGCGCATTCTCGACATGGTCGAGGAGCGTGGCATTTTCGCCGGATACCTCGAAGACCTCGTGTATACTCCCAAAACGCTCAAGGCCATCGATTCTGTCCGCAGCGGAGCGCTGGGCGATATCCTCTGGGCCCGATCGCGCGAGACTCACAGTGGGCCGCACAGCGACTGGTTCTGGAATCTCGACATGGCCGGCGGCGGCGCCATCGTGGATCTTGGCTGCCACTGCATCGAGATCATCCGGAATTTCATTGGCAAGGACATTCGCCCACTCGAGGTTATGTGTTGGGCGGACACGCTCGTCCACCCCATCGAAGCCGATGACAACGCGATCGGACTGATCCGTTTTGCCAACGGCGCGGTGGGACAATTCGAGGTCAGCTGGTCGTTTCGTGGCGGCATGGACCTGCGCGACGAAGTGGCGGGCACCGAAGGCACGATCTGGCTAAATCACTTCCTCCGCACGGGCTTCGAGATGTTCACCAGCGGCGAAGGAGGCAGCTACGTGGCGGAAAAAGCCGACCAGGAATCTGGGTGGCTCTTTCCAGTCGGCGACGAAGTGTCGGAGCTCGGATACGTGGACATGTTCACCGACATGTTTAACGCGATGGAGTCGGGCGTGGCGCCGCGCGAGACATTCTACGACGGCTATGTCGTCAACGCCATCATCGACGCGTGTTATCGCTCGGCGAAAACGAAGCGCTGGGAGCAGGTTGAACTCAGCGACTGGCGGGGTTCGACCGGCACGGTGCCGATAAAGGGACAGATGAAGACCTACGACGGACTGCATCTCATCAAGCACGAGAGGATGCCGGACGGCACCGTAAAACTGATTCTTCGAGATCCCGATACGGGCGTAGTGAGCCAGCGCTTGCTCAGCGAACACGCGTGAGCGAGGACCTCTGTTGATCGCCTCGCACAGATGATCGAGCCGTACCTCTCAGGAAACGATTTCCTCGCTGACGTCCGCCGCTTTGCGTCCGAGCAGAACGGCTTCCGAATCTGGTGGCTTGGACAGAGCGGCTTTCTGGTTCAGTATCGAGGCAGCCATTTGCTCTTTGACCCGTACCTGTCCGATTCACTCACAAAGAAGTATGCGGGTACTGACAAGCCACATGTGAGATTGACACGACTGGTGGTATCCCCTGGTGAGTTGGACTTCATTGACGTTGCGACCTCCAGCCACAATCATACGGATCACCTGGACGCAGCAACACTGCTACCGCTCAAGCAAGCTAACCCCGATTTGCGCCTGATCATTCCTGAAGCAAACCGGAACTTCGTGGCGCGCCGTTTAGGCTGTGACACCTCTTGGCCGATCGGCGTATGTGACGGAGACGAAGTGGACGTTGGCACGTTCACCATCCACGGTGTGCCAGCGGCCCACGAAGACCTGGCAACGGACGCTGAAGGTCGCCACCACTTCATGGGATACATCGTGTGCTTCGGACCGCACAAGATCTACCACAGTGGTGACACACTTCTCTTCGATGGCATGGTCGATCGACTTGAACCATTCCGTGTTGACGTCGCGCTTCTTCCCATCAATGGTCGCAATGCCACACGGCGCGTAGCCGGAAACATGAGCGGCCTCGAAGCCGCCCGCCTGGCACTGGACATTGCAGCAAAAATGGCCATCCCATGCCACTACGACATGTTCGCCTTCAATACCGCTCCGCCTGATGACTTCGTGCGCGAATCTGAGCAGATTGGTCAGGTGTATTACGTTCTGCAGTGTGGAGAGCGATGGGATTCGCCCGACTCCATAAGCGGCCCTGGGGGTTCTAAAAGTCGTCCACCGAACGGTACGCTGCAATAAGCGCCTCTTCCCCTTCCGTGCCCGGCACGCTGTTGCCGTGCTCCATGCCGAGAATCCCCTCGAAACCCTTTGTGTGGATGTGCCTGAAGACGTTCCGGTAGTTGATTTCACCGGTCGTCGGTTCCTTGCGTCCCGGGTTGTCGCCGATTTGAAAATAAGCGATTTCGTCCCACGCACCGTCAATGTTCAGAATCAGGTTGCCTTCCGTGATCTGCTGGTGGTACAGGTCGTCCAAGATCTTGCACGCCGGGCTATCGACGGCCTTGCACACTTCGTACGCCTGCGGGACTTTTGTCAGAAACATACCCGGATGGTTCAACGGGTTGAGCGGCTCCAGGACCATCACGAGGCCATGCGGCTCCAAAATGGCAGCGGCTCGCTTGAGGCATTCGACCACGTGTGCGGTCTGATACCCAATGTCGAGGCGCAGGTCGACGTGCCCGGGGACAACAGTCATCCACGTGGCATTGACACGCTTTGCCACCTCCACCGAGTCTCGGATCTCGCGAAGAAACTGGTCCCGCAGATTGGTGTCACCGCTTGCGAGGTTGGGCTCCTGCCAACTGATCCTGTGTGCGACGAAAACGCCCATCTGCATCCCGAGGCGCGTCATGGCACTGGCAATCCGCTCCTGCACTTCGACGGTTCGGCCCTTCATGCCGTTGTCTTCCCAGGCCGTAAAGCCTCGATCGGCGGCAAATTCAAGCTGCGCTACCAGATCGTTGCCGGCAGAATTCTTGAACATCCCGAAATGGGGCGCATAGTTGAGCGTAAATGGCCCCGATGTGCGGGGCCCGCCAACACCCACCACCGGCGGAGAGCTAGCGGCGATCGCCCCGGCTGCCAATGTGGTGACGAACTTCCTTCGTTGCATGGTGCTTCATTCGGTGGAGCCTACACATCGCACAGCGCAACAGCTTCGCGCAGTGACACCAATGGCGTTCGACTAGGGATGAATTCCTGGCCTACCCAGCCGGTGTAGCCCGTCTCTACGATAGCCCGCATGATGGCAGGGTAGTTAAGCTCTTGCGTCTCGTCGATTTCGTGGCGCCCCGGATTGCCACCAGTGTGATAGTGCCCGATATACTTGCTGTAGGTTCTGATAGTGCGAATGACGTCTCCCTCCATGATTTGCATGTGGTAGATGTCGTACAGCAGCTTGAAGCGATCTGAGCCGACGCGGTTGCACAATTCCACACCCCACTGTGTGCGGTCGCACTGGTAGTCTATATGATCGACCTTGCTGTTAAGAAGCTCCATGCACACCGTGACACCGTGCTTTTCCGCTTCCGGGATGATCTCACGGATACCCTTGAGGCAGTTTTCAAGTCCGGTTTCGTCGTCGAGACCGGCTCTGTTTCCCGAAAAGCAGATCACGTTCGGATAGCCCGCGTCGGCGACCTCGCGGATACGCTCGTTGAACAGTGGAACCAGCCATTCGTGGTTCTCGATCCGATTGAAGCCGTCGGTCAAACGGTTTTTACCCTCGACAGACGGACCAAACGGCATGGCGCAGATGAGACCATGTTTTTCTACGATCGGCCAGTCGGCAGGCTCGAGCAATTCGATGGACCCAATCCCCATAGATTTACCGGCGACGGCCAGCTCTTCAACGCTCTGGCCCGGGTAGCACCATTTGCAGACGCTGTGGTTGACGTTTCCGTGCAGACCTGCCGACATGGCGGTATCGCTACGAATACGAGAGAGCACCGCCGCGGCGCCGGCCAACGTTACGCCGCCTGCGGCAAGGCCGGTCTTGACAAATTTCCGTCGTTTCATCGCATCGGCGTTAGGTTGGTAGAATGCTGTCCATCCGCGCAGCGATCTCCCGCAGTCGTTCGGCATCTCCTCCCGGAATTTCTGCCGTTGCCCAGCCCTCGTAGCCTATATCTCTGAGCGCCTCGACCACTGCAGGCCAGTCGCAATCACCTTCACCGAGCGGAACGCGGAATCCCGCAAACGGTCCCTCTCGATCCCGCTTCGCACGGCTGTATTCCTTGATGTCGAGTTTCAGAATGCGGTGCCCAAGCGTGCGTATCCAGTGTTCGGGCCAGCCGTAATTCACCACGTTGCCCACGTCGAAATACCAGCCGATATAGTCGCTTTCGAACTCGTCGACGTAGCGAGCGCACTCGATCGGGCTAAGCAAAAACATGTTCCACACGTTTTCGATTGCTATCCGGACGCCGTATTTCTCGGCCAGTGGCAGGACCGCGCGAATCTCCCGCTGTGACCGATGGTAGGCATCTTCATACGATACATCCTTGTTGACCACCGCGGGGACCAACAGGACCGTCGACGCGCCATACACGTTCGCATCCTCGATGGCCGTTACGAGTCCATCCACCCCCTTCGCCCTAACGGCCGGATCGTCGTGCGACAGCGTTTGTTGCCAGTGGACACTGTCCACGACTCCGTGGATCGGTAGCCCCACTTCGTCGCGCGCCGCCAAGACTTCGTCGCGATTGAGGTCACTCGGACTGTCGAGCTCCACGCCGTCGAAGCCGAGCGATGCCAGTAGGCGGAATTTGTCCAGAACGGTGCCGTCCACCTGCACCATTGCGAATTTCACGGCCTTCTTTATCGTGTCGCGTGCGGTCTCTACTACGCGCGCTCGCGGCAATGCTAAGGCCGCTGCACTCATCGTGGCCGTCGTAATGAAGCGTCTTCGATTCACAGTCTGTGCAATCGTCCTGTAGCGGGTTATGCGGCGGACCGATTCAGTTTCGTTTTACCTGGTACTGCTACCGCCGGAAACGGCATGTCACCGAAGGCGAACGTCCGCGGCACAAGATTCAGGTGGGCACTGAGAAGCTCGTCCCAGGTGATTTCCAGTCCGGTATAGGCACTTTCTCGTCCGAGTACAGCCGTGAGCGTACTTTCGGCGATCTGGCGGGCTTCGTTGAGAGGCTCGCCATTGCGGATGCTGGCGATCAGGTCAGTATGCTCCTGCACGTAGGCATTGTTGCCTGGCTCGCTCATTTCGAAGAGGACCGTTCCGGAATGCGAGCGAAGCACGGAGTACCGCGGATGCAACTCCGCCGTTCCTTCCGTCCCGACGACCCGATTGGTCACACGTGTTGTCGAATCTTTCATCTGGCGGCACTTTGCCTCCACACGCACGTGGCCGGGATAGACGTATTCGACGCTGAAATGGTCGTAGATATGCCCGTACGACGGGTCAACACGCTCGATGCGCCCGCCCATTGCGATGGCAGATTCCGGATGCGCACCAAATACCCAGTTGATCACATCCAGGTTGTGGACAAACTGCTCGACGATGTGGTCGCCCGACAGCCACGTGAAGTAGTACCAGTTGCGGCATTGCCACTCCATATCCGACATCCCAGGCTTGCGTGGCCTGAGCCAGATTGGGCCGGTCATGTAGTATTCCTGTGCCGAAACTATGTGACCGATCATCCCGTCATGAATGCGCCGGATCGCTTCCATGAAACTTGGCTGCCTCCGATAGAGCGTTCCTGCAACGACGGACAGCCCCTTGGTTTTCGCAAGTGTACCACTCTCTACAATGGCGTGTGTACCCGCCACGTCAACTGACACCGGTTTTTCCATAAACACGTGTATTCCTGCTTCCACTGCCGCACGAAAATGCAGCGGCCTGAACCCGGGAGGAGCGGCAAGAATGACCATGTCGATGTCGCTTTCCACAACGCGCTTGTAGGCATCGAAGCCGACAAAAGCATGGTCGTCGTCTACCTGATAGGCGCCGCCAATTTCCTGCTCCAGTGCCATTCGGGAGCGGTCGAGACGATCTTCAAAGAGGTCCCCCATCACCGTTACGACCACGCCTTCGGCGCCCTCGACCGCGTCACGTGCAGCGCCCGTTCCCCGTCCGCCACATCCGACTATGCCAACGCGGAGCGTGTCCGACCCGGCGGCATACGCAAAATTGCCACTTGCCATGAGGCCCAGCGTCGTCGTCGCCGAAACGCGGAGGAAATTCCTGCGAGAGACGTCTTTCGTACCGGTCAGGTCGGCTGTCATTGCAGAACTATGGTTAGGTTGTTGTAGTCGCTCGAATATATGAATTTAACGGCGGCGATACCCCGCACGACATTATTGCGACCCGTCCGGTGGCTGCTCCGTACCCTGCCCATATCAACAGACTGCTCGCTACGTCGATACGCGAGCTGGAAATTCCATCTGGCAAGTCCGCCGGTGACGAGAATTTTCCCGTCGCCTCGTTTCTTTTGCCCAAGCCGCTGAGGCCACATATCATGGCTTTTTATCGTCTTGCGCGTGCCGCCGATGACGTTGCCGACAACCCTCGTCTGACGGCCAATGATAAGATCACCCGCTTGGACAGCTTCGCGCGGGCAATAAGCGGAGCGAAGGCTGCCGATCCCGCATTTCGCAGGGCATATGAGCTCGGGCGAAGCTTGGCGGACAGTGAAGAGCCGTATCGGTATGTCGAATTATTGATCGATGCCTTCAAACGAGATGCCGTTCAGAGCAGATACGAGACCTTCGAAGATCTTCTCGACTATTGCCGATACTCCGCAGCACCGGTTGGACGCTTCCTCATCGACCTCCATCGCGAGTCCCCGTCGCTGTACCCAGCCTCCGATGCACTCTGCATTGCGTTGCAGCTTCTCAACCACCTTCAGGACTGCCGGCGCGATTACATATCGCTCAATCGCATCTATCTGCCTCAGGAGTGGATGCAACTGGAGCGTGCCGACAATGAGTCCCTCCGTGCAATCAAAGAGTCTGTTCAATTGCGGAGAGTTTTTGATCGGTGCCTCGACGCGACGGATGAGCTGCTCAAGAGTGGATCGCCACTGCCTTGCCAGATTCAATCCCGACGGTTCGGCATGGAAGCGGAAACGGTGCTTACCATTGCCCGTACGCTGAGTGCAAAGCTACGACGGAAGGACCTCTTGGCCAATCACGTGAAACTGTCGAAAGCCGCGGTTGTCGCCTGTTTCGTACACGGGATCGGAAGCGTCGCGCGTTTTCGGCGTGTTTGATCGCCACAACGCAGTTGTATATATTTTTCTGTGTTCGCTCACAGAACGGATACTCACCCTTCTCGTTGCCGACAGAGGGTCAATAAGTAACGAGACACGTCAATTCCCGAATGGACATCTCACGTCTGACACACATGCGCCGGGTGGTGCACGCATCGCAAACGTCATTTCTTTGGATGATGAAGGTTCTGCCGCGCGAGCGCCGCCATGCCATGTATGCACTCTATGCATTCTGTCGGGAAGTCGACGATATCGTCGACAAACCCGGCGATTTTGATTCCAAAATCCGTGCACTCGAGGTCTGGCGCGCGGAAATTGACCGGCTCTACGACGGGACACCTTCCAAGCCGACCGTGTACGCGCTCGTCGGCCCCGTCGAGAGATTCGATCTTCCGAAGGACGAATTCATCGCCATCATCGACGGGATGGCGATGGATGCGTGCGCCGACGTGCGGATGGAAACGATGGACGACCTCCTGCTCTACTGCCGGCGAGTAGCCGGAGCTGTCGGCATCCTCAGCCTGCAGATCATGGGCTTCCACTCGTCCATGGGACGAGCCCTTGCTGAGCACCTCGGCAATGCCTTTCAGCTGACGAACATCTTGCGCGACCTGAAGGAGGACGTATCCATCGGACGACTCTACGTACCGCTGTCCCTGCTTCGCGCGCAAGGCGCTCCGACATCTCCGATACAGAGCACGTTGCTGCACGTTGGCTTTGCTCGGGCTTGCGAAGACCTAGCTAAGAGTGCCCGCGGCTTCTACGCTGAAGCGGATCGGATAATTTCTACCATCGGGCGGCGTCAACTACGACCCGTGGTCATTGCCTTCACAAGCTACCGGGACATCTTCGACCGACTCCTGGAAAGGGGATTCAGCAATCTCGACCGCCCAGTACGCCTGTCGCGTGCCTCAAAGCTCTGGAACGCCGTGCGCTCGGGATTTCTGGCTTGACATGGCTCGGGTTCACGTCGTCGGAGCAGGCCTCGCGGGTCTCGCAGCCGCAGTAACCCTCGTAAGGAGAGCGCGACCGGTCACGCTCTACGAAGCGAGCGGGCATGCCGGCGGGCGGTGTCGGTCGTACTACGATACTCGACTCGAGCGACTCATTGACAACGGCAATCATCTCTTGCTTTCCGGCAACCGGGCCGCCAAGCGATATCTCGAAGAAATCGGAGCCACGGATCGCTTGAGCCACACTGAAAAAGCGGAATTCCCGTTTTTCGACCTTGCGAGCGGACTCAGGTGGACACTCCGGCCTGGCAGTCCTTTGTGGATTTTGAGCAAAAGGCGGGGGTCCGGGACGTATTTGGCCGAAATAGCCTCTGCGCTCAAACTGTTGACCGCCAAGCGGAGTCATACGATCGCAGAGCGGCTGCAAAATGCTGGTAGTGCTTACACTCGTTTTTGGAAGCCGCTCGCGGAAAGCGTGCTCAACACGCCGTGCAAGACAGGATCCGCTGCGCTTTTGCGGCGAGTTCTTGTCGAAACGCTCCTCAGAGGAGAAACCGCATGCAGACCCCGCATTGCGCTTAAGGGCCTTTCGCACGCATTTGTCGATCCAGCCGTGGATCTTCTGACGAAGAGTGGCACGCGCCCGCGGTTCCATTTTCGCCTGAAGGCCTTGCGATTTTCGGCGAATCGAGTAACGACGCTGATATTCGCCAACGAACCGCTCCGGATCCCGGCGGGAGATCAAGTAATACTTGCACTCCCCCCGTGGGACTTAAAGCGGATTCTGCCCACAGTCCGGATACCTGATGGAGAGCATGCAATAGTTAACGCTCACTTTCGACTACCGAGGCATGCCAAGAACTCTTTCCTCGGGCTGATCGGCGGCACAGCGCAGTGGCTCTTTGTTCGCGGCGACGTGGCGTCTGCTACCGTGAGCGCTGCTGACGACTTAGCGGAAAAGTCGCCCGACCGGATTGCGAAAAGGATTTGGCTCGATATTGGCAAGGTGCTACAAATGTCCCCCCAAGTGCCTCCTCACTGGCGCATCATCAAGGAAAAACGTGCCACCTTTGCCCAGACACCGGCAAACGAGCGATGTCGCCCCAAGACGCGAACGGGTATTGCCAACGTGTTTCTAGCGGGCGACTGGATTGCTACCGGTCTGCCCGCCACCATCGAAAGTGCGGTGCTTTCGGGACAGAAAGCCGCACTGGCGGCATTGAAGTCCGATTCCGGCTAACAAGTAGCCACACGATGTGAGCCATGTTTAGCCCGCAGCAGGCAGTACAGTCAGGGCCTGCTCCAGGTCATAGCAGAGATCGTCGGGATCTTCGAGCCCTATGGAAACGCGAAAGATACCATCGCCGGCAAACGCCCTGTAGGCATCGAGCGCCGCGCCGTCGAGACAAAACGTTGACTGCATAATGGCGTCCGTCGGTATGTAGAAGATGAGACTCCGAACGTCTCCCAGTGACACCGCGTAGCTGAATAGACGCAGCCGTTGCTTGAATACATGCGCCATCCGAGGTCCGTCGTCGACCTGAAACGTCAGCATGCCTGACGGCATCGACATCTGCCTTCGTGCAAGGGCGAATTGCGGATGCGAAACGAGCCCCGGGAACGTCACCGCTTTGACGCCGGGATGCGCCAACAAAAACCGTGCTACTTGTGCTGCACTGTCGGAATGCGCCCGCATGCGGAGTGGCAACGTCGAAAGACCGCGCAGAATAAGCCATGCGTTGAACGGGCTGAGCACGCCTCCAGCATGCACGCCGATGCCAGCGCGAACAGCTTCAACGGCGTCGCGCCTGCCCGCCAGAACGCCTCCCAACGCATCGCCGTGTCCACCGAGATACTTTGTTAGCCTGAAGTTCGACAGCTTATGAGATAGTAAGTGCCTGTGATGCTGTGATATAGGCTGAATATGGAGTGTACCCTACTGGGTACAATTCACG
>JAAXGO010000031.1 GCA_012267425.1 Rhodothermales bacterium | reverse complement strand
GGTCTACGAGTCGTAGCTAGTCAAGGATGCACCGGAAACCGCATGTATGTAATTAGAAAATCAACAAAACAGCCAATTCTAATCATTTTTTCCGACGCGTAATCGTTTTGGCAGTCAGTTAAAGGGAAGAACACAAAAAACTAGTATTAGTAAGCAAATTGTGTCTTGAGCTGGAATATCTAATCTATTTTGTGGTATTATCATTTGAAAAGAACCGTTGGGCGACGAATTGCAATAGAGCGATTTGGTTGACATTCGTCAATCGTGTGCGAAGCCGAGTTGCCGATGCTCAACGCTTAGCAATCTGACATGCCCACCCTACACCAGCCAATGGGCCAAGCTTGGCTCCGACAAGAGTTGGGCCTAAACGTGCCAAGTCCGGCCGTCGAGAGCTACTTGGCGGAAGGTGCTAGGCGAACCGAGTTCGATCGTAGTCAAGTTCTGGAATTCTACCCCCGACGGTATGAGACCCCAGCCACAGCCGTGTCTCACCTGCGCTTCACCTTACGTAACGAGGCGTTCGACATTGGGCTCTTGGTCGCTGCGCTCAGGGTGATCGCTCCGACAGACATTGAAGCGTGGGTCAGGAGTCAACCGACGGGCAGATATGGTCGTTGTGCGTGGTACCTGTACGAGACGTTCACCGGTAAGACCTTGGATCTGGAGGACGTCCGCATCGGTAACTACGTTCCGCTGTTGGACACCGAGAAGCACTTCGTCGGCCTTCCTCAACGTTCCCGGCGCCACCGCGTGACAGACAACTTGCTGGGCGCTGCTGGTTTCTGTCCCACGGTCCGGCGTACCCGGCGTCTGAAGGATCGAATACAGGAGCACTTCGACCAAGACGCCAAGAGCCTCCTCGAAAGCGTAGACCCAGTCATCCTCACGCGAGCGGTGAATTACCTCTACTCGAAGGAGACTCGCTCTACTTTCGAGATCGAAGGAGAGACTGCGTCGGCCTCTCGTGCCGAGCGATTCGTGGCAGCCCTCACCACCGCCGCCGAATTTGACGCGGCGGACAAGTCTGCTCTGGTCGAACTACAGAGGACCATTGTCGAGCCGCGCTACGCTGCGCGGGACTGGCGCAGTAGCCAAGTCTTCGTAGGGCGCACGCGCGGTGGATTCCGCGAGCACGTAGATTTCGTGTGTCCCCGCCCGCAGGACCTTCCAGAACTCATGGAAGCTTGGACAGCGATGACAAGGCGCGTCCTTAGAAGTGACCTCCACGCCGTGGTTGCAGCGGCCGTGGTCGGCTTCTCGTTCGTGTTCATCCATCCATTCGTAGATGGCAATGGACGGATCCACAGGTTCTTGCTCCATCATGTGCTGTCGAAGCTCGGCTACAGCCCGAGCGGGGTCATATTCCCGATCTCTGCGTCGATCGTGCGCAACCTTCCTGAATATGATTCCGTGCTGCAGTCTTTCTCGAAGCCGCTGTCGCGCTACATCGATTGGCACTGGACGCCTGACTTGGAATTGGTTGTCGACAGTGACACCGCAGACCAATATCGCTACTTCGATGCGACACGGTTCGCAGAGTATCTCTTTGATCGGGTCGAGGACACGCTGCGCGCAGACCTAGGCGAGGAGCTCAACTTCGTGGCGATCTTCGACAAAGCGTTTAGTGCCGTGCGCCAGGTGGTCGAGATGCCTGATCGCCGCGCCTCTCTGTTCGTGCGTTTGTGCATGCAGAACGGCGGTCGGCTGTCGGCACGCAAGCGAGAGCAATTCAGCGAACTGAGCGACGCCGAAGTGAGCGCAATGGAAGCGGGTGTGCGGGCGGCCATGGAAAGCGCGGTACCGAGCAATCCAGAAAACCTCGTTGACTTGCTGCACCATGGCACCGGGGATATCGTCGAGCCCGAAGACCCGCCCCCGAGGGACCTGAATCTCTTCCCGTAGTGTGGCTGCTCGATACCAGTGTCTGCGTGGCGCTGATCAAGCGGTCCGACAAACGAGCGGCGGCACGTCTGCTTGAACGCTCACGCGGCTCGTTGCGCCTTTGCAGTGTCGTCAAAGCGGAGCTCCGTTTCGGGGCACAGAACCCAGCCCGGCTCTCTGAGAACCCGCAGCGGGCAAAGAAATTCTGCCGGGCATTCGAGTCGCTGCCGTTCGACGAC
>JAAXGO010000468.1 GCA_012267425.1 Rhodothermales bacterium | reverse complement strand
GAACTAGATCAGAAGTTGATTTGAAGCATCGTTCGCACGCAGCCCTTAAATCGTTCATCGCCACTTGAGCCGCGAGTTGCTCCGCCACGTTCGTGAACGCTCGCGCCGCTGGTGCGCCGGGATCGGCTAGCGCTGCTCGGGATCGTGTGGCTTCACGACCCTACTCACACCTAAGCGAATGCTTAATCGCATTTGCATTGAGATGGGCTTTCCGGCCTTCTTGGCGGGCTCGAACCTCGTCCGCTTGACGGCTTCGACTACACGCTGGTCCATTTCCGTGCCCACCCCGCGGACGACCTTGATGTCATGCACTGAACCGTCTGCCTCGACCCGGACCTCCACGTCCACAGATACTTCCCCATCGGCATCCATCAACTCCTTCGTCAATCGGGGAGCGACAAAGTCCAACATCTTCGGAGGGGAGAATTCATCGGCCGCATCCGTTCTCGTCTCAGACTTGATCCCCAGCACGGATTCGATGTGCCTCACAATGTGGGACCTAGGGAGCCCTCCGACATGCTTCGTGTCGATTGTTCCGTCACGACGCACGAAGTACGTGGTTGGAAACGAGGTGATTCGTCCAAATCCGCGCTCGACACTCTCGTCGGCTACGAATACCGGGTACGACAACTTCCGTTCCGCTATGTAGGGCCGCACGACATCCCAACCTTCTCGGTCCAACGATACTGCCAAGACCGTGAAACCTTTGGGCCCGTATATCTCTTGCATCTCGTCAAAGATCGGCATTTCCCGTAGGCATGGAGCGCACCAGGTGGTCCAGAAGTTGAGCAACACTGCCTTGCCGTCCAAGTCGCGGTTGGTCCACACCCTGCCGTTTGCATCGCGGAGGTTGATCGACGGGAGGGGGTCGTTTTCTGAGGGTCCGACAGACTCCGCCTCGTAATCCGCAGTGACCGCTGCGGCCTCTCTAGGTTCACGATCGTATTCGGCGGGCGGCGAAAAAGTCGCGGAGGAATACACGATCGTTCCGATACTGACCGAGAGGCTTGCCACGGCGAAGACCAGCACCAGGATCTTGATCTGCCGGAGTTGCTCGGCCATTTGTGTCGCCGCAGTTACAAGCTTGGCAATCTCTCCACTCGGGATTTCAGGTCCATTGCCTTCGAGATTCATTGGCTTCCTCCAGCTCAGATTACACATTGGTGGGCATTGTGCCCCTTGTCAAGCCTCGGGGCAGATGCTGCATTCGTGATGCTTGGCGCATGCATGGGGAGCCAAGCACGGGCTTCATCCCAACACGCCCAGGAGTTGCTAATGGTGGGCCGAGATCGCGACGCGACGACCGCATGCGCCCGCTAGGAGGGCGCACCATCGCAACCGAACCGACCACATGCGACTGAGCATCGGGTAGTTCGGATTGGGCGATTTACGTTCGCCGTTGCCGGCGAATCTCCGCGGCTGGAGTCGGGACCGCCCTTTGCCCAGACGCGATTGATGGCGAACGACCGCTTGACGCGCTTGCAGTCGCAACCTCCCTCACTGCCGACATGCTAGCCATACGCTATCGCTTGTACGGCAGTTCAGAAGTTAATCTGAACCATCTCCTCGCTCGCGGCCTTCAGGTTGCGCATCGCCACTTGAGCCGCGAGTTGCTGCGCCACGTTCACGAAGGCTTGTGCCGCGGGGGCGTCCGGGTCGGCCAAAACGATCGGCTTGCCGTCATCCGAGGTCTCCCGCACGGTCGTGGCGAGCGGTACCTTGCCCAAAACCGGGATGCTCCAGCGCTCGGCGATCTTCTCGGCCCCGCCCGAACCGAAGATGTATTCCCGCTCGCCCGTAGAGCGCGACTCGTAGTAGCTCATGTTCTCGACAACGCCGAGCAGAGGCGTCTTGAGCTGTTGGAACATGATGATCGCCTTTTCCGCGACGTTGACCGCCATCGGCTGCGGCGTCGTGACGACTAGCGCACCGGTCAGTGCCAACCGCTGGCAGAGGCTGAGTTGCACGTCGCCCGTGCCTGGCGGCAGGTCAATCACCAAGTAGTCCAACTCGCCCCACTCCACTTGGTTCGTGAGCTGCTCCACCATCTTGGC
>JAAXGO010000030.1 GCA_012267425.1 Rhodothermales bacterium | reverse complement strand
CCCCCGACCCGGACACCTTTGCGCGACTCGTCATCGGCGAGCTCACGGCCGCTGGCGTCTTAAGCCGCTCCATGTTCCAGTCATTCGACAAGCGCACGCTGCGTGCTGCCCGCCGGTTCAATTCGTCCCTTCAGACCGCACTTCTCGTGAGCAATGACACAGACGTCAAAAGAGACTTGGACAGTCTCGGCTTTACGCCCACGGTCTACAGCCCGCACTACGAGCTCGTCGACTCCCTACTCGTCACAGAGATTCATGCTCACGGCATGTTACTCATTCCGTGGACGGTGAATTCGATTGAAGACATGCAACGCCTCAAGCGTTTTGGCGTAGACGGCCTTATTACGGATTACCCCGATATCGCAGTGTCAATCAGCGGTTAAAGAGGTGCCCTCGTTGGTGATGCCGCGCCTCGTGTCCGGAGTTGGAAAAAACCGCTTCACTCGTGGCGTGCGGCTCGCAGCATGGCTGATAGCGGCCCTTCCGGTGAGCGCGCAGGCACAGCAGGCCGCCTCTCTGAGCGGCTTCGTAACGGATGCGTCGTCAGGCGAAACGCTGATTGCGGCGAACGTCGTACTTGTCGGGTCAGGTGCCGGCACGGCCACCAATACCGCAGGGTGGTGGACGTTGACCGGTCTCGAGGAGGGCACCTATACGGTCGGCTGCTCCTACATCGGCTATGAAACGTTCCAGCGCGACGTCACACTTTTGCAAGGGGACGCGCTCCGGCTCGACATTGAACTGGTTCCTCGAGCTGTAGCCATCGATGAAATCACCGTATCCGCCACCAGGGCTGAGAACGAGGAGGAACGCAATATCGGCGTGGCGCAGTTGTCCATAGCGACGATTAAGAATCTGCCAACCATGCTCGAGGCTGACGTTTTTCGGTCGCTTCACCTCCTCCCCGGCGTTAAGGCTGCCTCAGACTACTCCAGCGGCTTGTACATCCGGGGCGGAGATCCGGGACAAACGCTCATTCTGTTGGACCGAACAACTGTCTACAATCCAAGCCATGTGTTCGGCTTCTTTTCGACGTTCAACCCGGATGCGATAAAAGACGTCCGTCTCTACAAAGGTGGCTTTCCGGCTTCATACGGCGGACGGATCGGGTCTGTACTCGACATCTACAACAAAGACGGCAATCGGCGTGAATTGCGCGGATCGGCAACGCTCGGCCTTCTTGCCTCCCGCGCCTTGGCCGAAGGCCCCTACAAAAAGGGATCATGGATGGTTGCCATTCGCCGGTCCACGCTGGAACCACTCCTTAAGGCGTTCAAAAACGTGGAGGGAATCCCGGACGCATTTCACTTCGTGGACGTAAATGCTAAGATCAATCTTGATGTCTCGCCCAACGACCAGATTACGGTATCAGGGTATCTGGGCGGCGACGCGCTCGAATTGGAATTCCTGGACGATGCCCGTCTTGATCTTGAGTACGGAAACCGTACGGTAAGCGTCGACTGGTTGCACGTGTTTTCAGGCCACCTGTTTTCCAACTTCACCGTCACAAATTCGCGCTACAAGAGCACGCCTCGTGTCTATTTCGGGGGCACCGAAATCAGACAGGACAACCGGATTCGTGATACGTCCGTGAAGGGTGATTTCGAATGGTCCCGAGGAGAGCGGCATACACTTCAGGGAGGATTCTGGGCTGGTGTATTGGATCTCCCCTTCGAGTCGTCGTTCGACGGCCAAGCGGCATTCAGCCCGCGCATTCGTTCGGCCTACGCGGCTGCGTACGCCGAAGAGACGTTCCGTCCGTCACCACTCTGGACCATCCGTGGCGGCCTGCGCGCCACTTTCTTTTCCAATGGCACCCATTGGCGCTTTGCACCGCGCCTGTCTGCGGAGCGCCAACTCGGCCGGCGTATCCGCCTCCAGGGCAGCGTCGGACGATACTACCAATTCCAAACGCTCATTACCAACGAGAGCTTCACGGGCTTCGACTTCTGGCTCACGGCCGGAAAAGGCGTCGAACCCGCTTATGGCGATCAGTTCATTCTGGGCCTGAAGACGACTCCCATCGACGATCTGACCGCTGATGTGGAAGTCTATTTCCGCACCATGCGTGACCTGTTCGTGGTTAACCCGTTCTTGGGGGATCCGGCAGGACTGGAGTATGTCGAGTATTTCTCGGTCGGACAGGGATTGGCCTACGGCCTCGAGATTCAGATTACGCGCTCGCGCGGACGGCTTTCTGGATTCGTGTCGTACACGCTCGGCAAGACGAACCGGCGCTTTCCCGAGTTAAACGTCGGAGTTGACGGCACGCCAACGAACTATCCTCCCAAACACGACCGGCGGCACGATCTCACAGCAATGACCACGTGGCACCTAGGCAGGTCATGGCAGCTAACCTGCGTCTTTGCCGTCGCCACGGGACAGGCATTCACGGATCCCGACCAGTACTATAAGCTCGTCAATACCGATCTGGTGACCGGCGGCACGGTGACCGACGTGCTCCTTTCGCCCGGCCTCAACCGGGCGCGGCTTCCCACCTATCACCGACTGGATGCCGGCGTAACCAGGCGAGGCAGATTCTTCGGCTTTGCCGACTACGAACTCCAGATTCAGGTCATCAACGCCTATGCTCAGCGCAACATCTGGTTCATCCTGCACGAATTTGAGCAAGAAAACCGAGTACGGCGTCAAGAAATCCCGCAGATACCGATTCCGCTTCCCAACCTGTCCTTAGGTCTCCGGTTCTGAGGCGCCGCCATGAAAACCTCGATACTGCTTCTCATCATGCTTGGGCTCGGCATCGCGGCCTGCGATACGACCGGTCACGGCTCTCAAGAGTCGGATTTCGTAGTCGAGGCAATCCTCGTTTCCGGTGAGTTACTTCCGACAATTCGTCTCAGTCGTGTTACGTCCATCGAACAGGATTATGATTTCCTTGGACTCGGAGTACAGGGCGCTAAGGTCGAATTGGATCTACTGGACGAGACGGGGTCTTCGCAAAGCACGCACGAATACGAGGAAAGCCCTGAGTTTCAGGGCTTCTACTATCCGAGGTCCCGGTTAGCACGCGTACAGCCGCTGCAAGTTTATCGGCTGCGCGTTTCGCTGGATGAAACGGGCACCGCCATTACGGCGACCACAGTCACCCCTGACACCTTTAGCGTGGTCCACGCCACGCTGTCAACGGCGGTGTACCAAGCACCGGAACAGCTGGAGCTTACCATTACACGAAGTTCCTTTCCTGGCCGAGAGCAGAATTATTACGTATTTGTCACTGAGGCGCTGGATCCAAAGGTCGAAGAGCTTACGCCGCTTGCCCTAGCCCGCTACGAAAGTGATGCGTCGGACGAGGCGCTTGAATCGCTGAGTTTGAACGGCTCTCCCATTCTCAGCGAGGACAATTACGAGCCCCACGCAGACGGGACAATCACCATGCGGTATCCGTGGATCGGCATCAATTTTTACGGCCCCAACCGGATCCACATCAACGCACTGGACAACAACCTCTACGATTTTTTCAGATCGCAGAGCGTGCAGCAAGGCGGTTCGACCCTAGCCCCGGGCGAGATTCCGAATCCCATCGAACGAATTACCGGTGCCCACGGTGTATTCGGTGCCTATGCCAGTGTGTCGTTCGACCTCGAAGTGCTCAGACAGTAGTAGCTGTCCGGGGAGGATCTCCGGTCCTGCAGAGTGCGAGAGGCTCAAACAAAAGGATGTGCGCTTCTTGGTCAGCCACCGGTTTGGTTCCACGCCGCGGGGTACGATGAACAACTCGCCTTCGTCGAGGCGGATGTCACGGTCACGAAGTCTGATCACGATGCTTCCTTTGACCACGAGAAAGAGCTCATCTTCCTCGTCGTGGCGGTGCCACACAAATTCGCCCCGGACTCTGGCGAGCCGTACGCAATGTCCGTTGAGCTCTCCAACGATTTTCGGACTCCAGAAATCTGCTATACGCCCGAATTCAGCGGTGAGATTTATTGCTTTCATGGTTCAGGTCTCAGCCGCAATGTATGGGGCAAACGCGGCAATTACACGTCTGCGGTTTTCGTCTTCCATTTCGACGAGCGGTAGGCGCAGCCCGAATTCAATGAGTCCCAAATGGGCGAGAATTGTCTTGGTTGGTACGGGATTGGTCTCCTGGAAACAGGCTCGCATAGCGGGCAGCAGATCGAAGTGCATCCGTGCGGCACGCCTGAACTCCCCGGCAAGCCCCGCACACACCAGAGCACCGAACTGTTTCGGCAGCACGTTACTGACCACCGAAATCACGCCGTCGGCACCGAGGGCAAGAAGAGGCAGCGCCATCTCGTCGTCGCCCGCATAGACGGCGAAGTCTTCGTCGCGGTGTGCAAGAATGTCGGAGACCTGGGCGAGGCAGCCTGAGGCCTCCTTGACGCCGACCACTGTGGGTACGTCGCGGGCAATGCCGAGAATCGTCTCGGCGGTTGCGTTGAATGACGTGCGGCTTGGAACGTTGTATAGAGTAATCGGACAGTCGGTGGCATCCGCAATCGCGGCGACGTGCGCAGCAAAACCCTTTTGCGTGGGCTTGTTATAGTACGGTCCGACTACCAGCAGCCCGTCCGCGCCCGAGGCGGCAGCCTCCTTTGAAAACGCGATGCTCTCGCTCGTGGAGTTGTTGCCCGTACCGACGATCACCGGGACGCGTCCCGCCACGTGCCCAATCGCGCGATCCACGAGACTCCGACGCTCGTCGGGCCAGATGGTGGCGTTTTCTCCCGTTGTACCAAGTACGACCAGTGCGTCTGCTCCGGCGGCAATCTGCCGGTCTATCAAACCGTGGTAGGCGTCATGATCTATTTCGCCACCGGTAAACGGCGTCACTAGTGCCGGAGCGGTTCCTCTGAACGGCATGTTCATGTGTGGTGTTCATTCTTCGTTCGCGACGTCATGGAGTTTTTCGAAGAGCACGTCGCCCAGTGTAAACAGTCCTTTTCTACCGGGTAGCCACTCTGCCGCGGTCAGCGCACCGAGTGCGAACCCGTTTCTGCTCTTAGCCTCGTGCGTGAGAACGATTTGGTCAAAGTCTCCGTCGATCGTAACCGTATGCGCTCCGAAAACGCTTCCAACGCGGCTTGCCGTGACATAGAGTGTTTCTGGGTCCACCTTTCCGCGATGAGGTTCAGATTTCACTCGCTTTTTACGGGTCATAGAACTGAGAAGCGTGCGGGCCATATGGAGGGCCGTCCCGCTCGGGCGATCGACCTTTCCGACGTGGTGCATCTCGTGTATTGTGGCATCGAATTCACCAAGGCGGTCGACAAGTAGCCCGGCAGTCTGAAGCAGGTGCATCACTACGGCGATCCCGAGCGAAAAATTGGGTGCATGGACCACCGCGGCCCCGCTTTCCTCGACCAGGCGCTGCAGGTCGGATACATCCTCGTACCAGCCCGTAGTTCCAATGACGGCGGGCTGCCTCCAGGCACAGTACAGTGAAAAGTGGCTCGATGCGACGGATGGTAGCGTAAAGTCGATCGCAACGTCTGCACCGCATAAGTCCTCGATCCCGTGTGCGGACGTGAGAGGACGGAGAGTGTTGAATCGGGCAGTGATCTCGTGTCCACGCTCGGCGGCCAGAGCCTCCACTGCCTTACCCATCCGCCCCGTACCGACAAGTGCAATCTTCATGGCTCGGCTCGATCTGTGCACCAGCGTGAAAAAACCATCCGGGAACGCCCAAGATCGGGCATAGAAAATATGAAAGGGCCGGCCAGCAGATTCTCGATTACGAATCCCTTCCAACTGGTGCCGACGATGGGGTGTCTGGCCAGCGAATGGAAGCCCTCGATGATGAGGAGCGTGTGCAGGAGCCCGCTGTCGCGAATATAGACCTTGGGCGACTTCACAAGTCGCTTGCGAACGTTGGCGGCGAAAGGCGGAAGGCCGCCGCAACCAGCGGAGCAGACCCCTTTTCCAATGCTCAACACAACATTGCACGTGCGTTGCCTGCACGCCTGGAGATGGGTAATACCTGCAGAATTCTCTCGGCCTTACGCAAGCAGCACTCAAACGATTTTGCGAGCTCAGAATTGTCATCCGACGTAGTAAGGGGCCCGTAGCCGTGGTATGCCAATTTCGCAGCATGTTAACGTGGACCTTGTGACACCCGAACCGGTGAGCATTCAAAATCGCCCGCCACCGTGCATTGGCGACACCGCCGAGAGCTAGTATCACAGCCACTTACACCATGCCGGGATCAGGATTACAAACTAGCTCGACGATCCTTCGGATACGTCATACGGAGAAGCCTCCACATTTGAAAATTAAAATAGACGGCTTCCGCACGAAGCATTCCTGGACCACAGCTGAATTGCGGATACAATTTGTGATGCTGCATTCGGAGCTCTAAATTCGCGCTCGGAGGGTTGCGCCACTGGGGAACCTGGATATGAAATCACCGTGTAATTAGGTTGAGCGCTCATTTGACTGGGCGCGCGAGCCTGGCATGGCGGGGCCATAGCTCAGTTGGTAGAGCGCTTGAATGGCATTCAAGAGGTCAGGGGTTCGACTCCCCTTGGCTCCACAACCGGTCAGTACAGCTGCCACACGCCACGTGGCAGTACAACGCTTTTGACCTTAGTACGGGGCGCCTTTGAGCGCCCATTCTCTGCTTTTCCAGTCGGGCGTGGAGCGGTCCATCGACCGGCGGAGGCAAACCGGGCAGTGGTTAGGTGTACTACTTCGTGGACCATCACTAATTCAGGTTGTGCTGGTGAATCTCTTGCGAGATCTGGCCAAAGCCAGATGTGGCACTCCACCGTGGTGCACGACTACAAGGGGGCATTTCTTCGTTCGGACTACGACCGTGCTCGTGCCAATTATCGGACTCCACTTGTCAAGGAGTGCGGGGACGCGCTTAGAGAGCTCCATGCGATACCAGTCTTCAATGGCTTCCGACGCCGGGTCTCACGCAAAGAAGCAGGCGATTGCCGTACGGAAACACCGGCGGCGCGATACGCTCGATGGCAACTAGTGTCATGTCACGCATCAAACGTCGGATAGAGACGCTTCATCTTGACACGTGCGTCGTCCGTAGTGAATTGCCAGTCGACCTTGGCTCGGATTCGGTCTCTCGCCGCCTGCAGGCGGCGACTTCGGCGCGTAGAGTGTCGATGGAATCAATGCGGCGATTGAGACACTGGCGGATCATGACGGTGAGTCCAACCTCGGTGACATTCAGCCAGCTGCCGTGCTTGGGAGTCTGGACAAACTCGGAGCGATCCCAGAGCGCCTTGGCCTCGGCGGGTTCGAAGGCTTCGTAGAGCACGAGAAACCGAAACCCGGCCAGCCGTGAACTCCACATCGCCGACACCGCAGTTGGAGAAGAGGCTGTCTGCCTCTCGCGGCGAGACTGAACCGGCACCCAAACGCCTCCTCTCCTCCCACACACGATCGCACACGTCCAGAAAAGCCTCGTTGGCCCGCACGGCGCGTGGCGGAATCGCCCTAAGAGAGATGCAACCCAGGTTGTCTGCCCAGTGTCTGTAGGCCCGTTGAAAGCGGCCAGGAGGTCCTTTCGCCCGTGGAAGTGCTTGGCGCGTCCGCGGTCCTGAAGTGTCCTCATGGCTCTGTACGTGGCCAGGGCTTCTTATGCGCACGGAGGCGGAATTGTTGCCGCCGGACATAGCGACAGCAGGACCCGACTACCCCGGAGGGTCGTTCAGGCCCGCTCCCCGCACCCCGTTTCGGGGGCGATCAGGTCTTGGAGTGGCGGGCGGCGCTTAAGCGCTTGACGATTTCGTCTGCTATTACACCGACGAGAATCACCGCTCCGATAATCGCAAATTCCAACTGCGTCGGGATGCCGAGTATGTTGATGGCATTGTAAAGCAGGCGTAGTACGGCAGCCCCTATGACCACACCCAGAATCGAGCCTTCTCCGCCACGCAGGCTACAGCCGCCCAAGACGGCGGCGGCGATCGCGTAGAGCTCATAGAAATTGCCATGCACCGCCGGTTGTACTGAATTCACGTCTAAGGCGAACAGAACACCGCCGAGTCCTGCCGTCATGGCCCCAATCACGTAGGCCAAGATGACCATCTTGTCGGTATCGATACCGCTGAAGCGAGCCGCTTCCTCACTGTGGCCCAAAGCCATCATGTAGCGGCCCCACACAGTAAAATTGAGAAACAGCCCGCCGATTATCGCCACACCAATCATGATCACAAACGGAGTGGGAAGGCCGAACGACTCGGTGATAGGGATTCGTCCGATGGCTAACTGCCGAAACCCGTCGAACGATGCACCAAACCCCTGCGTAGCATCGCCGCTTACCCACCTCGCAATTCCGCGGTAGAATAGCAGTCCGCACAGCGTAACCACAAATGACTGCAGATGCATCTTCGTCACCAGCACGCCGTGCAAGAAGCCGAGCGCCAACAGAACCAATAGAACTGCTAAGAGCGACAAGGGGATAGACCACCCCAGGTCAACCAGCATCATGGGCAGGATAACACCAACCAGCCCGACCACGGAACCAACAGACAGATCGATGCCACCGGTAATAATGACGAAAGCTGTTCCGATGCTGATGATTCCGAAAAGTCCCGTCCACCGAAGCGTGTTCTGTAGATTGTAGGCAGATAGAAAATTAGGCTCCAACGCTGCCGTGAGCACGAAAACAGCTAAGAGTACGCCGCCGATTCCGAGGATTTTCTTCATGCCCAACGATGGTTACGCCGCTTTGTCGTACACACGCCCGGTCGCCAAATGCATGACAGCCTCCTCACTCAACTCGTCACGTTCAAGCTCGCCAGCCAGTCGTCCTTCATGCATGACGATCACGCGATCCGACATGCCCAGGACTTCGTCCAGTTCGCTGCTGGCGAAGAGAATCGCAACGCCTTCATCGGCAAGCTCTTCCAACAGGCGGTAGATCTCTTCTTTAGCTCCGATGTCGATGCCGCGCGTGGGCTCATCCAAGAGGAGAACTCTCGGGTTCAAGAGCAACCACTTGCCGAGCACGACTTTTTGCTGATTGCCGCCGGATAGCTTGCGTGCGACCATCATACCCGACGGCGTCTTGATGTCTAATTTGCTTATCATGCGTGCCGCAGCCTCTGCTCCCCACGCACGGTCGAGCCATCCTACCGTCTGACCGTCCCGCCGGAGTACGCTGAGATTGAGGTTGTGCTCTACGGCCATGTTCAGAATGAGGCCCTGTTGCCCGCGATCTTCGGGCACCAGAGCGATCCCCGCCTCGATGGCATCGCTTGGACTCCGAATGTCAACGGCACATCCATCGCACCGAATATGGCCACTGAGCGTTCTGTCGACGCCGAAGAACGCGCGCAGAAGCTCGGTCCGGCCGGAGCCTACCAGCCCGGCCAATCCAACGATTTCGCCCGCCCGGAGGCTGATGTTAAGCGATTTGTCGGGCCA
>JAAXGO010000029.1 GCA_012267425.1 Rhodothermales bacterium | reverse complement strand
CGCGCCCAGAGATAGGCCACCGTCGGCTTGGCGATCCAGCGCGGGTTGCGCGGGTCCTTGAGATAGGCGGCGTCGAACTCGGCGTTGAGCGGATCGACCTGCGGAACTCCCTCATCATCAACCTCTAAGAGCCGGATGGGACGCGGCTCATACTCCTCGTCCGGCTTCAGCGGCTCGTACTCGGCATAAGTAGGATAGTACGCAGCCAACTCCGTGCGCGCCTTGGCCAGCACCCACCGGCCCCAAGCGCGCACGTGCCAAGCGAGATCCGCCTCAAGTATGGGATCGTCCTGTTGCAAGAGATTGAGCTGGATTTCGCCGCCGTCGCCGTGGCCGAGCCGCTCCAAGAAGGTCCGCAAGCTGGCGCCCTTAAACCCCTTCGCCTTCAGGAACGCCTCCATGAATTCGCCGTCCTCCAGCGCGAATTCGGGCAGCGGGCGGGTCTGACCAGCGAGCTTCTGCGGATATTCGAGAGTACACTTGAGGATGAACCACGCCACCGGATTGATGTCCATGGCGGTCACGTCGCAGCCGAGGCGCATGGCTTCGAGCGGAATAGCACCGCCGCCGGCGAACGGGTCCAGCACCTTGGGCGCCCGCCCGCCGTACGCCTTGCGAATCTCTTCGCGGAACCACGCAAGATCGGGATCATTCTCGCGCCCCCAATGGAGAATGCCGCCGACCGTCTCCTCCTTCACCTTCTCGACCACACGCCCACCCACCCGCTTGCGCTCAATCTTCTCGACGACACGACCCGCCATGCGCTCCAGAATCTCCTGCCGTTGCTTGGGATCGCCGGGATCGGCAAGCAACGTCGCAATCAGCGCCGCCCGCGACGCAGCCAGCGGTCGCCGCGCCGGCCAGATGTGCAGCGTGGAGATATGCCCGTGCCGCACGTTCTTCTCGTGGACAGAGTCGAGAGAGACCTGCTTCAGGGGGAAGGCGACTTCGATGAGGCGTTTGTCGGTCATGTTTTAGTCGGTTTCATCATGGTTCTGTGAGTGCATTATGACTGGCATATGATTGCCCGATTAGCTTTGCTCGAAATGCTGCTTCGCGTCTGCAAAGCGAGTAAAAACTTCGTCGACACGATTATTGAAATCCATGGTCCCCACAGTATCGCGGTCGGTCCAGTATTCTGCCGTGAGGGTGTCGGGTCGAACACCAGAACCATGAGTATTGATAATGAGGGCTCCTTTGTGTATAAGACTAGTTCGTCCGTCACGAAGATGGATATTAGGCTCGTTGGTGTAGACAAAGATCGCCTGATAGCCTTTTCCGCTCGGTGATGGCCTAATATGGCTCGCGATAGAACAGGATGCAGATTCTGGTGTCATCAAGTGCATCTTGAGTTCCGATAGCGTCTGTTCGACTCCCATGTAGCAGACAATCATAGGCACACGCTCTCCGCTCTTCGACTTGAAGCTTGACTGGAGTTCGACGCGCCAAGTCCCGCGGAGATCTGGCCGTTTAAAAAACCAACCATGAAGGTATGGATTACGCCACAAACGATGATCAAAAATCAACCAAAGCACTCCAAGAGCACTTACGACTATAGTAAAGGGCTTTGCGTGTTCCCAAGTGACGGGTGTATCCTGATAGGCTAAAGTGGCCCACCACACAAGTGCAGCTATTACAACGAAGAAAGTGATATGGATCCGCTCAATTTTCATTTTAATCTTACACCGACATAGTCCCACGCGGCGTTAATGAAGGCATAAGCCTCACGCTGTGTCCATGGTTGATCTGAGTTAAAGAGGAGTTTGATGTTATTGACCTCCTTCCATGCCTTACAACGCCCATCCTCCTTAGTGCTAGACCAAAGGTGTGAAAACACAGCTTGTACTTTGTCATCCCACGTGTCCCCTCTGAAACATGCCGTCGGTGCATTCCAGACCATGCACTCTATCAGGAATCCAGGAATCGGCTTCGCCGCAGCAATAAAAGCATCGTCCATTTCGTTGCGTATTTTCTTAAAAATACGCACGACGCCCTTGTAGGAACGATTGGTTGTTTTGTTTTTGGAAACCCCATTCTCGTAGTGCTGCGGTACCTGTGGCCATCGATCGAGTATACGCTCAGGGTAATTATGGATTTCCCCACCGTCGTCAGGACGTAAGGCCACTCCACATAGGTAATTTCTGTTTTCTGAGTAATGCCGATATTCAAAGAGCGGCGCAACATCAGCTTCAACGTGGTACGTGTTCTCTCTCACGTCGATGGCTTTGTTCCCTCGACGGACCGCTCCAGATCCGAAGTGATCAGCTAAGGCTTCCACAAGTTCTTCCTTAAACTGGGCATAGTCATAGGTCGCCGGGGTAATACCAAAGGTCGCTTTGGTGGTTCCATAGGGGAGGTGGTAGTAAAATGTCTCGTCGCAAAGAACCCCTACATCGACGTCGCTGTCCTGTCGGACATTGACGCGGTTACGGTACGAGCCATGCGGGAAGACCGTCAGACTCCGGTTTTTCAACTTGTCGCTTTTGGCGATCGCATTGCGGATAGCTTTGATCGCGTTCTCACAACGCTCATCCTCGGTTTTGCCAGGTGGTCTTGCCCACTGGCTGAACTCATTCTCCCAATTTCTATTCGTCATAGCTTCCTATCCTATTTTCTGAGTTACTCGGCTGCCTCTATAACAGCCCCTGGGTTGATAAAGTAGGTGATGGACTCGCGGCTCCTGATGAGCAGCTTGGCAAATGGGTCGCACACTCGCATCAAACGCGGATGAGGCGTGGCGCAATCAAAGACGACATAGAGCCAGTATTCGTCGCGGAGATTGCAAGCCTTGGCCCATTCGTTTTCGCTCAGTTCAATGCCGCCGGTGCCGGCCCGTCCCTTGACTTCTATAGCGCGTCGTTCTTCTCCGGCGCAGCGAGAGAGCAGATCGAAGCCCGGCCAGTCGGTTAGCCCAGCGCGCCGCGCCAGTTCGGGCCGCGAAACATCCTGCACCTCAGCGCCGAAGCGCTTCTCATAATCGGTAGCCATCTCCACGGCAATGGCTTCGACATCGGCATCGTAGCGCTCGGCCTCCTCGGCATCCTGAGTCGGCACCACGAGGGCGTGAACAAGGAACTCGGTCTCACCAGCCTGGATGAGGTCTGGTTCGGCTTGCAGTTCGGCGAGGCGATGATTGCGGGAAGCCGTCAAGCTCCGCTGCCGTTCCTTGACCGTGGGGAGTTCCCTTTGGGCGTAGCGATTACCATTACGGGCCATTTCGCTAAGGCGGGATCGAGCGGCGGCGAGTTCGGCAGCCTGAAAGCCGAAGCCGCGATTGACGAACTCCAGGCGTGCAGGCAGATCATCGAGGCGGCGCTGGCGATGGGCTTGTACGACGCGCTCGCTCACTTCCTCGCGGACGAACTGGTCGGCATCAGCGACCATGTCGCGAGCTAAGGTAGCCAGTGGCACCCGGCTCGGCGCGAAACCGTGGGCACCTCTGAGCAGAAGCAGATGCTCGACCGGACATTCCTCTACAGTGCCGTCGCTCGATTGGCGCAGCCCGATCAGGCGCGATTCAAGGGGCTGCGGAGCGGTCGGCTCTGCGTTGTCTTGGCTATGCTGTTCGACGGAAATCAGTGCGATATGGAATAGATATGACTCGGTCGCATAAGGGTCGGTGAACACGGCTCCCTTGAGCCCGTCGCGCCCGAAGCGGCTCAGGACCGTGGCTGAGAGGCCGTCGAACACGGGCTCGCCGGGGTGCATCCAGACCGCGCTTTCGTGGTCCGTTGGTTTGTACACCGTCAGCCGTTCGCGCGCTTCCTCGGAATAGACCTCAAGTGCGGGCAACAAGGCATCGGCCGCGCGGGGCCGGGCGGGCACCAGCGCAAACGTGGCTTCTGGGTCGCCCTCGATGCGCAAGTCGAGCAGCGGCGCAGCTCGCTCCACAAAACGGCGCACGTATCCGGGCAGTAGTCGGCGATAGTTTTCCTGCTCTGCCTCGTCGTTGAGATGCGCTAGTCGCCGGCGCACCTCGCCGCCTTCCCCAAAGAGCACGCGCTCGCGCTCCGCAAGAGCTTGGACTTGTTGCTCCGTAAGGTCGCCCTCCAAGCGCTCGGCAACGGTGTCGGCATCTTCAGTGACCGCCTGTTCCAGATAGTCCCGCATGGACAGCCCCTCGAACAGCCGACCCACCACGTCGAAAACCTTGTCGGACTGGAGCTGACGGCGGATCGCTTCGAGCTTGTCGAGCAGGGTCTTCAGCACCCGCCCCTCGCGCGTCCCTCCAGCCACCAGATTGACGATGACCACTGGATCGCGCTGCTGGCCGTAGCGATGGATGCGGCCCATCCGCTGTTCGAGCCGCGCCGGGTTCCAGGG
>JAAXGO010000467.1 GCA_012267425.1 Rhodothermales bacterium | reverse complement strand
CGGCGTCGAGGCGTCCGGGTTGACAGCGGGCTGGCGGCTAGGATCAATGTGGTCCAGCCAGAGCGCCTCAAGCTCGGAGAAGGAGATGTTCAACGCACGTTGGACGGCTTCGTCGTCCGTTACGCCGTCTCGATACGAATCGAGCAGCCGCCTCACAGACTCCTTGCCGTACTTGCCAATGACGAAGCGTATGAGCGAGTTGCTTTCGGCGTAGGCGAGGATTGCACGCGTATTCGAGGCCGGGAAAGTTGAAGTAAGTCCCCGTAAGGAAATCAAGCTCCCGTCACGCACTGCTCGCTCCACGATACCGTCGTAGTCGAAACGCGGATCACCGGCGGACTCTATGTAAGTAGCTATACCCTCGTGAATCCACGCCGGCGGACTGCTAAAAGGGTTTTCGGTTATCTGGCCGATAACGATGTGCGCAAGCTCGTGCGCAATCAGAATGTCGAGCTCGGGTGTCGAGACCGGGGCGTGCAAGACGATTGTGTTGAACGGGATTATGGCCTGACCTGCAGCCCACGGACTGGTGCCGCCGCCGAGCGCGCTGTGCATTACGTCGATGTCGGCGTAAAGCACGATCCGCGTTGGACGCACGAGGTCGACATCGAAATTGTCTCGGATTCTCGCGAGAGCACCGGTAGCGGCGTCGAGCGCCTTCTGGCCGAACTCGTCGTCGCCCTCGTACCACATTATCTCCACCACCTCCTCACCGATCCGCTTCCACGGTAGCGAGGAGTCCTGGTACATGACGCGAGAAGGTGCTGTGGCGAAGATCAATCCGTCGGCGGCGGTGATTCGCCAGTGGTATTCGATCTCCGCTCCCGGAACCAGAGCGCTGGCGACCTCCCAGAGATGGCCGGCGGTCAGTTCACCGCCGCCAACTTGGGGGGCTACGTTTTCGAATATTCGCGACGGCGCGTCGGGAAGTCCGAAGAGTATCGTTACTCGCGCTGGTCCGGGGCCGTTCCAAGAAGTTATGAGCTTGAAGTTGATCGTCTCGCCGAATTCAATCTCGGCAGTCTGTGCAGCTTCTTCAAGCTGTATAGGTTCGGCGGCGAACGCGACGCTGTGCAGGAGCGAAAGGGACAGCACCGCGCCAAGCACTAGTGTGATGAACCGGCGGATGGACAAAGGTGTTACGCCGTCCCTGTGACTTGCATCCGCGATTCCAAGTAGGCGTGAATCAGGTTGTCCAGATCGCCGTCAAGCACACCCTTGGTATCGCTGGTCTCGAACCCAGTTCGCAGATCCTTGACCTGTCGGTACGGCTGGAGCACGTATGATCGAATCTGATTGCCGAAGTCCGCGCTGATGTTTCCACCCTTCAGTTCGGCGGTGCGAGCCTCAGTCTCGGCGCGCTTTAGCTCGGCGAGGCGTGCCGTTAGAACGGTCCAGGCAAGCTCTCGATTACGAATTTGGGACCGCTGATTACGGCACACAGCGGTCAGTCCGGTCGGTATGTGCGTGAGCCGAACCGCGGACTCAGTCTTGTTTACGTGCTGGCCTCCGTGCCCGCTGGAGCGGAAGGTATCCACGCGGACTTCGCTTGGGTCAAGCGCCACATCGGCGCCGTCTTCGATTACGGGCAGCGCCTCGACCTTGGCGAAAGACGTGTGACGGCGGTTGCCTGCGTCGAATGGAGAGATTCGAACCAGGCGATGCACACCAGCCTCGGAGCGCAGGTAACCGTAGGCGTGACGGCCCGTAAACCGAACTGTAGCGCTCTTGATTCCGGCCTCTTCACCGGGCGACACGTCGAGCAGTTCGACAGCGTAGCCGTGCGACTCGCCCCAACGCTGGTACATCCGCAGGAGCATTTCCGTCCAGTCCTGGGACTCCGTGCCTCCGGCGCCTGAATGGATTGCGATAATGGCGTCCGAGGCGTCATAGTCGCCTCCCAGCATTAGCTCAAAGCGGCGGTTTTCGAGTTCGGACCTCAGTGAAGCAAGGTGCGATTCGACTTCTTCGAGCAGATCGTTTTCGTCCTCGCCGAGCGAATCGGCAAGTTCAGCCAGGTCCACGGCTTCCGCTTCGAGCGCATTCCAGCGATCCATCTCATCGACGACGCGGTGCAGGACCCTCATTTGCGCCTGTGCGGACTTGGCGTCGTTCCAGAATCCTTCGGAGATGGTCCTGGCCTGCAGACGCTTTATTTCCTCGCGTTTACCGGCGTGGTCAAAGGCGCCCCCTTATGTCGGAAATAGACTCCACAAGCTCTTTGGCTTGCGAACTGGCCTCGTTAGCGTCCATGACACCTCTTAAATTTCTTGCCGCTGCCGCACCAGC
>JAAXGO010000028.1 GCA_012267425.1 Rhodothermales bacterium | reverse complement strand
GGAGCTCCAGGACATCATCGCCATTCTAGGCATGGACGAGCTCTCCGACGAAGACAAACTCGCCGTCTCCCGCGCCAGGCGTGCCGAGCGTTACATGAGCCAGCCCCTCTTCGTCGCCGAGCAGTTTACCGGCACGCCCGGGAAGTACGTCAAGATCGACGACACCATTCGGGGCTTCCGCATGATCCTCAGCGGCGAGCTGGATCATATCCCCGAAGGGGCCTTTACGTACAAAGGTACAATTGAAGAAGTGATTGAAGCTGGCGAAGCGATGGTCGCCGACGTGTAATGGCTGCCGGCCTTCATGTAGATATCGTCACGCCGGACCGGCGCGTCTTTCACGGCGAAGTCCACGGAATTCGTGCGCCCGGGGTTCAGGGTTCGTTCGAGATTCGGCGCAACCATGCACCCATGATCGCTGCCTTGCGCATCGGGCCTCTGCTATTGACTCTCCCAGCGCGGGCAAATGTCACGTTCGCGACAAGCGGCGGATTTCTCGAAGTCATCGGGAACGTAGTGACCGTCTTGGCCGAAACCGCCGAACCCGCGACCGACATCGACATCGATCGTGCACGCGAAGCCGAGGCTCGTGCACGCGAACGCCTCGCAGCCGGCGGCAGCGACCTTGACCGTCTGCGCGCAGAGCGCGCATTGGAGCGTGCCCGCAACCGTGCCCGTGTAGCCCTCGGACGCGTCGGCATGCAAGAGCCTGCATGAAGCCGGAGTCACGTTGCCGCGTCTGTGTATCGGTCGCCGCAGCCCTCCTGTTGTGGGCCCACCCGACGCGGGCACAGACGGACAGCACGTCCTGGAACCCCGAAGTGATTGGTCACCTGTCGTTTGCTCAGACGGGTTTCAGCAACTGGGCGGAAGGTGGCGTGAACTCGCTGGCCTTCAGCGGAGGCATCCGGGCTTCGGCCGCTGCCAGGTCAGGCAGATGGAACAGGGAGCACGATGTTCGACTCGCCTTCGGGCTTATCAGGCAGGACTCTGTCGGCTATCGTAAAGCAGAAGATCTTCTGCGCATGGAATCGACTCTAGTGTACGGGGGCGACGGATTCTTCGCGCGCTTCAAACCTACGATCGCAGTCCGGGTCCGGTCACAATTCGCCGACGGTTTCGATTATGAATTCGAACCACCCAAGCGCGTGTCCACCTTCCTCACTCCCGCCACGTTGACGGAAACCATCGGCTTAACGTCAAACCTGGACAGACTCGTGTTCTTCCAGGCCGGTGTTGGCAGTAAGCAAACCGTCGTCACGACCAGCGAGCTTCGCTCTCGCTATGGCGTCAATCCAAACCGTATTGTGCGGTGGGAAGTAGGGCTTGACGTGGTCGCAAAGATTGACACCGACATTACCACAAACGTGCATGTGAACGCAGCGGTAAGCTTCTTCAACGCCCTGGACCAGAAAAATCGTCCCGATATCCTGGGCGACGTGCTCGTTACCATGAAGGTGAACGACTGGCTACACGTGAATTTCGAGTGGACGACCGTCTACGACTTCGACATCTCACGCGCACTACAGATGAAGGAGATCCTGTCACTGGGTGTCTCCTGGCGGCTGCTGTAACGAGCAGAGTACCAATCCGGAGACCTACTTTTCTGTGGTCGCCGCCTTGCCCGGCTCGGGAAGCGCGAACCAGACAACCAGCGCCATTACAAATACGGCCACGGCTGCCCACAGCGTGTTGTTCCGGTACCCGTAGGCAACATAGGTGGACCCCGCAACAGCGCTACCAAGGCCGAATGCCAGCTGCCCCATCGCAACGGAGAGGCTCATCAAAATGCCGCGCCTATCGTGCGTTACGAGCGCCGTCATGAGAGCTTGCAACGGGCTGATTCGCATGGCGCCCAGACCCATGGCGGCCCCGAACAAAATGTAGGCCGTCAAAAGATCCACGACAAAGATCGTGGTCAGAACCATGACGAGTCCAAGTCCCACGCAGGCGACAATGAGTATCGGCTTGCGTCCAATTGAATCGGACAAGCGTCCCGCCACAGGGCTCGCCACGACGTTGGCCAGCCCGCCGACGAAAAACAATGAGGCCACATTCGTAGCCGTCAGACCAATGTCGTTTTCGAGCCACAACGGCAGGTAGTAGACATACATGCCTATGCCCAGAAACATGAAGACGTATGACACAACGGCTGCCGCCGTTACTTTGTCGCGCAACAGCTCACCATAGCGTTTCATGGCCCGTCGAACGGAAAGTGGACCGCGATCTCGCTCGAGCAGCGGCTGCGGAAGGCAAAACCAAACCAGAACACACGCCGCCCCCATCACGGCTGCAAACGCCAGAAAGGGCGCGCGAAAGTCGTACAGATCAGCCAGAACGGTGCCGAGCGGGATGCCGACGATTTGTCCAAACGCAATGCCACTCATGATCCAGCCGGCAGCCCAGCCGCGCCGTTCGTAGTAAAACCAATCGCCTACGTACGAAATAGCGCTGCCACTTAAAAAACCCGCACCTATCCCCGCAAGCGACCGCATCAAAAGAAGCAGACCGAAAGTATCGGCAAAGCCGTGAAGAGCGAGTGCAAGTGTCATGAACAAGCAACCCGTAAGAATGATAGCCCGCCGTCCGATGCGGTCCGAAATCGGACCCGCAACGAGCGCAAATACGCATAGCATCAGCGCATAGGACGTGCCGAGCAGCCCCAGAAGTGACTCAGATACGCCGAACACCTCACCGATGCGAGGCAAAATGGGCACAACAATGATCACCTGGCTGCTGGCGGCGAACACCATCAGCCAAAGCGTCAGTATGATCAGATAGGGATGTCCCTTCCTATTTTCCACGTTTGCAAACGCGTGTTGCGTTTTCTAAGCGGACCGCCGCAATATACCTGAAACCGATCGCTGCGCCGAATGGCCGATCACCTCGCAGTCAACCGCCGGCTATGGGACCGCTATGCGGAGCTTCACGCAACGTCCGCGTGGTATGACGTGGAGGGCTTTCTAGCCGGGCGTTCGTCGCTCAAGTCGATTGAACGCGAGGAAATGGGATGCGTTAGGGGGCGCTCCCTGCTCCATCTGCAGTGTCATTTTGGACTTGACACGCTGAGCTGGGCGCGGGAAGGTGCTCTTGTTACAGGCGTTGACTTTTCGACCGTCGCCGTCGGCCTCGCCCGATCGCTCGCCGCGGAGGCTAATCTGGAAGCAACCTTCATCTGCGCCGACATTTTGTCTTTGCCCGCGGAACCAGCGATGCGCTACGACATCGTCTTCACCTCATACGGCGTCATTTCGTGGCTTGCGGACCTTGACAGGTGGGCAACTGTGATTGCCGCTTACCTCAAGCCCAGTGGCATATTCTATATGGTGGAATTCCATCCGCTCGTCTTTGCAATGGACGACCACGGCGAGCGTTTCGCGTATCCGTACTGCGCCACTGGTGAAGCATTGGAGTTTCGGCAGGACGGCTCCTATGCTTCGAAAGCGGAACCGCTTATGTCGCGTGAATGGCCCCACGATCTCGGTGAGGTAGTCTCTGCCCTGACAAGAAGCGGCCTCCGCATCGACTTCCTGCACGAATTCCCGTACGGTACATATCCGTACCCGCCCTATCTTGTCGAAGAGGCACCCGATCGCTACGTCTGGCCCGACCTACGCCTTGCCATTCCGGTTTTATTCTCCCTCAAGGCAACGGCCTGCTAAGTCGGTGCCTTTTCCAGATGGCCTTTCTTGCATGCAAAACCACTGGGCGCTACGCGAGGTCGAAGATCTGGACGCTGTCACCAGAATGCGCCACCTACTGGGCGATTTGCCTGAAGCACTTGCACGCACACTCGTAGTCCGCGGCATAGACACCTTCGACAAAGCCCGTCGCTTCTTTCGTTCCTCCACCGAGGAGCTTCTTGATCCGCACTTGATGCAGGACATGGGAACGGCATCCAACCGAGTCGCCCGCGCCGTGCGTGACGGCGAACGCGTGACCGTCTATGGAGACTTCGACGCGGACGGTACGACGGCCTGCGCTCTGCTGGTACATTTTCTCCGCGCGAAGGGCCTCAACGTCGATTTTTTCGTTCCCTGCCGGTTTAAACACGGGTATGGTCTCCACACCGACGGAATCGAGGCAGCCATTCGATTCGGGTCTACGCTCCTTATCGTCGTAGACTGCGGAATCACCGACATCGACGAGGCAGCGTATGCCAAATCGAAGGGCATCGATCTGATCATCTGCGACCACCACAAGGTCGGAGACGTTGTACCCGTCGCTGTGGCCGTTCTCGATCCGCACAGACCGACATGCCCATATCCGTTTAAGGGGCTGTCCGCCTGCGGCGTCGCCTTCAAACTCTCGCAGGCCGTGCTGCAAGAACTCGGCGAATCTGTTGACGCCGCGTACGAATATCTGGACCTCGTCGCGCTCGCTACCGCGGTCGACGTCGTGCCGCTGAAAGGCGAAAACCGCATACTTCTTCGTCTGGGCAAGTCGAAGATGAGCTGTACGAAGCGCCCTGGCCTTCAATCACTTGCCACAAGCGCCAGGGTCAGCCTCGCGTCCTTGAAGGACGCCGATCTGAGCTTCAAACTCGGACCGCGTATTAATGCAGCCGGCAGAATGGGCGACGCCGCGGATGCGGTACGGCTCTTTCTTGCAGAGACGCCGGAAGAAGCAGACTGGCTGGCAGCACTGTTGGAGCAAGCCAACGATGATCGCAAGGCGATCACTGCAAGAATCGTTACACAGGCCCTCCAACAAGCCGACGAAGAGCTCAGGAAGACAACGCGCCACGCCCTCGTTCTTTACCGGGCCGACTGGCATAGAGGCGTTTCGGGTATCGTGGCCTCCCGTGTAGCTGACCAGTACAGGCGACCCACTGTGGTCTTGTCGCTGGCCGAAGGCTTTGCCGTGGGCTCCGCGCGCTCGGTAGCAAGTGTGGACATTCACGCCGCGCTGAAGCTGTGCGCAAACCAATTGATTACTTTCGGCGGACACTCACAGGCGGCCGGCATGTCAATGGACATCGAAAACCTCGACACATTCCGGGACCTACTCAGCGACGTCGTAGGCGAGCGTATGACATCAGAGCAAATGCCTCCTGCCATCGAGTATGATGCAGACCTGGATCTGGGCACCGTTGACGGACGGTTCCGCAAGGTGCTCCGTCAGTTTGAGCCATTCGGGCATAGCAACCCGGAGCCGCTTTTTGCGTGCCGAGGCCTTGAGATACTCGATCTGTGGTCATTGACCAACGGCAAACACCTGAAACTGCGCATCCGCCAAAAAGATGGCGCACGTCCTCACGAGGTAATTGCATTCAATCACGGCGAAAAATTCGAGACGATGCAGGCAGCGCGGCAAAATCACGTGCCAGTCGAGGTACTTTGTACGCTCGAAGAGAATGTCTGGAGAGGCACAAAAAAGCTGCAGCTCAACGCGAAGGACCTCCGTTTGTCACGATGAACACAGCGAAGATGCCAACGATATCCACATTTCACAGTGCATTTTTGTGTCTGCTTGTCGCTGTTCCGACTGCGGCGCACGGTCAGCTTCTGTCTCCCTCGGAGTTCTTGGGCTACGAGCTCGGTGACCGTTTTACGCCCCATCACCGCGTCGTCGCATATGTCAAGCACGTCGCCTCCGAAGCTACGCACGTCCAACTTGAGCGCTACGGCATGACACACGAGGGGCGTCTGCTCTTCTATGCCGTCATATCGTCGCCAGATAACATGTCCCGTCTGCATGACGTGCGCACGAACAACTTGCGGCTTGCCGGTCTCGCGGACGGTCCGGCGGACGAAAACGCACCCGTCATCGTCTGGCTCAGCTACAACGTGCACGGCAATGAATCCGTCAGCACCGAGGCCGCCATGGCAACGATTTACGATCTGGCCGACTTGGGCAACGATCAGGTCAGCGGATGGCTCGACGACGTCGTCGTTATTCTCGATCCTTGCGTCAATCCCGACGGGCGGGATCGGTATGTCCATTTCTACAACCGTACTGTGGGACGGCATGCGGACGTCTCGCCCGCGGCCCGTGAACACGACGAACCCTGGCCGGGGGGGCGCACGAACCACTATTACTTCGACCTGAACCGGGACTGGGCCTGGGGCACACAACTCGAGACCCGGCAGCGCCTGCCTCACTACAACCGCTGGATGCCGCACATCCACGTGGATTTTCACGAACAGGGCGTGGATCAGCCATACTATTTTGCGCCTGCCGCCGAACCGTACCACGACGCGATCACGCCGTGGCAACGTGAGCTGCAGCAGCTTATCGGACGTAACCATGCCCGATACTTCGACGAGTACGGGTGGCTGTTTTTCACGCGGCAGATATTCGATCTCTTCTATCCCGGCTACGGCGACACGTGGCCCACGTTCAACGGCGCCGTAGGTATGACCTACGAACAGGCAGGCTCCGGACGGGCCGGCTTGGGCATCATTACCACAGAAGGTGACACGCTGACGCTCGCCGACCGTATCGCGGGCCACTACACGACGGGCCTGTCGTCGATTGAAACGGCAGCCGCTCACAAAGGCCGCATCACGCGCGAATTCGCCGACTATCACCGGAACGCACGCACCGCTCCCGAGGGCCGGTGGCGCACGTTCGTAGTCAAACCGTCATCCAATCCCGACAAACTCGTCACACTGGCACGTCACCTTGATATGCAAGGCATCACATACGGGCAGGCTACTCAATCCCACAGATCTGAGGGGTTCAGCTACATGGCCCGTACGATGGGCCACGTCGATGTCAATCCGGGTGACATGATCGTAAGCGCTTTTCAAAGCAAGGGCGTTCTAGCCCGCGTACTGTTCGAGCCCGAGGCCGCATTGAGTGATTCGCTCAGCTACGACATCACGGCCTGGGCCCTTCCGTATGTGTACGGGCTCGAAGCATATGCGCTTACCGAGCGCATCGACCCCGGAGAGCCGGGCTGGACCGCCACGGCGGAGGATGCCATGAAAGTAGATCGCCCAGCGGCGTGGCTCGCAGAGTGGAAGAGTTTCAAGGACGCACAGTTTCTCGCCGCGCTCCTCCAGGCCGGTGTACGGCTGCGCTTCACAGAAGAGCCGTTTGTGATTGACAATCGTACGTACGAGCGGGGGACGCTCATTGTAACCCGCACCGGGAACGAGCGGCATGGCAATCGACTGCATGACGTCGTCCAGAGCCTTGCAACGCTGCATGGCCAGACAGTGCACGCGGTTTCGTCGACACATGTCGCCGACGGCGTGGATTTCGGATCAAGTGACGTACCGTATCTGAAAAAACCGCGCGTCGCGGTCATTGCTGGCAGTACCGCCAATCCGTACTCACTGGGAGAGGTGTGGCACTATTTCGACGAACAGCTCGCCTATCCAGTAACGCTTGTCAACTCCGACGCTGCCGCGTCGCTGTACCTCTATGACTTCGACGTGATCATCTTGCCGTCCGGGTCGTGGGGCGACGTACTTTCCGAGAAACTACTGCAATCGCTGACTGGCTGGGTCAAGAGCGGAGGACGTCTGATCGCGCTCGAAGGCGCAGCGCGTTTTCTTGCAGGCAAGGACGGTTTTGCACTCAAGAAGAAGGAGGATGACGACGAGAAAAAAGACGAAAAAAACGAGGTTGAATCCTACGCTGAACGGGAACGGCGCTCCATATCGGAAAGCGTTTCTGGAGCCATTTTTCGGGCACATCTGGACAGTACCCATCCACTTGCGTTCGGTTACGATTCTACGTACTTCACGCTCAAGCGCAACGAGACGGCCTTCAGCTTCCTCGACGACCACTGGAACGTGGGCGTATTGAAGAAAGACGCTCGTATTAGCGGCTTTGCCGGTTCCAAAACGCTACAACCGCTTGAGAACTCCCTCGTTTTTGGCGTCGAGGACGCCGGGCGGGGCGAAATCGTCTACCTCCTCGATAATCCGATCTTCCGGGGCTTTTGGTATAACGGCCATTTGCTGCTTGCTAATGCCGTTTTTCTGGTCGGACAGCGGACACCCGCCGCCTTTTAACTCCACGATCACCTGATGGCCGTCCGAGCACGCGCTTGGTTGTTGTCTGCCTGTGCAGCGTGCATTGCGCCCACTATACCTTGCCTGGCCCAGGAGGCACCACTTAAAGGAGTGGTCTGGACAGTGCCCTCCGACTCCGTGCAGGCTGCATTGGATCTGCGCCGGATGCATCAAGCCGGCGTCAGAGCCGTTCGGACGGAACTTGTCAGGAGTGATTGGCTGCTTACGCTAGCCGATTCGCTTGGAATCAATTTCTTCCAGGATCTCCCGTTCGATGGCCTCTCCGCGCACGCGCTGATAGCGTCGATGGACACCGCTTCGGAGCTGGCAAGCGAATTGGCTGTTCAGTTTGAGCCTCATCCATCGGCGCGCCATTTCGGGCTTGCCCGGCGAAGTGACACGAGCAACCCGGCTGCGTGCGCTTTTTTTGACGCCATAGCGGCACGCTTTGGTAGGCTCCGGGAAAGCCAGGTCTACTACACAACGGTGTTCATCGAAGACGATCGATGCGCCGACACCGTGGACCTCGTTCTTCTGGACGTGCGGGACGATCCCGAACCTGCCGCCGCGCTCCGCCGGTGGAATAACAATCAGGCGACCGTTCCTGTCGGAATCGCAGCCGTCGGCGCGCGCGTACTTCCCGGAGCGTACGGACTACTGCATCCCTACTCGGAGGAGTCACAGGCCCGCTACCTGGAGACGCACCTGAGCGCACTCTTGGAAAGCCGCATCGCACCGGCGGCTGTATTCGTTTATAGGTGGCGCGACATGGCCGAATCACCCACCGGATTTGGCCGAGCCGCCATCAGACCCAGCACCTATGGACTACAAACCGCCGACGGCGACATGCGGCCATCCGGCGAGGTGCTCCAGGGGCTTTATCTCCAAACGAGGGACACGTATGTATTCCCGCAGGGAGAATCACCTGCTAAGGTGCCGCCGTGGAGTGTCATTCTCGGATGGCTGTCGTACATAGCAATTGCCGTATGCTATAGAAGCTCAGCGCCCATTCAAGATATCGTGTCGCGGTATTTCCTGCGACGTGGATTCTACCAGGAGGTTCTGCGCCTCGGACGTGAGCTGTCTCTCGGCCCCGCGGTTGTCCTTTTCTGTGCGCTTTCGCTGGCATCTGGAGTCATTTTCAGCAGCGGACTGTGGGGCATACTTGAGATCCCCTCATTTCGACACTTCTTTCTCGCTCAGTCCGCGTCCGTACAGCCCAGCATGCTCGCGCTCCTTTCCAGCCCTGCGCTGGTTCCACTCGCATTCTCTGGCTTTCACGCCATGGTCTTCGCGCTGTGGGCAACGCTGCTCTCCACCGCTTGGCAATCGGACTCCGAGCCGGACCCGAAGGAGATGCTCGTTGCGGTTGTCTTGCCCCTGTGGCCTTGCCTCGTGCTTTTGGCCGTGACGATGGTGGCGGCCGCGGGCGAGCACCTCATGCTTGCTTGCTATGCCCTCGTAGCGTGGCCTTTCGTAGACCTCTGGGCCACGGTCCAGTCCCTAAGAGACTATGCGGCGATCACCGAACCCCGTCCGCTGCTTACATGGATATTCGTCCTCATTCGGCCCGGATCGCTTATTGTGATTTCCTCCGCAATCATGCTGCTCGCATCCGCCGAAACGAGGGCCGATGCCTTGTTCCTTTGGCATCTCATCACACGCAGCTGAGCCACTCGCTCAGCTCTTCGCCGCGACCGTCTCAGGCTGATTGACCTTGGAACGCGTCAGGTGCTCCCATGTGCGCCGAGCAAATGCATGAAATGGCTCCTTTGCATGCAGCCAACTAAAATGAAGTGCGAATGGCGTCGCCTTCAGATAATCGCGCCGCCGTAATAAGGAGGCTAAAACGCTGAGCAGCAACCCTCGGATTCGGACGTTGGGAATACCGCGAATCTCGTAGATGAATCGATCGCACCAGTACGTGCACGTTACGGTCTCGAAGTCCTTCGAGTACTCGGTCATCCCTTCGATGTAGTCCAGCTGCGGGCTGTTGTGCCCTTGATGCCATGGATAGACGGGAAGCGCCCGCTCACTCATGGCCATGGCCAGACTCCACTCGCAGGATTCCTCGGAGCGCCCTTCCCTGCGCCTGGTGCGAAAATGCGTTTCCTCATGGCGGGCCCAGAATCCGTTCGCTGCCGCGCAGATCTCCTGCGTAAGCGCGTGGTCTTGCGCGTAGATCATGCCTGCCTGAACGCGCGGAAGATGCGTCAGCCCGAACGCGCGCAGCGTCTTGCGTCGACGGTCCCTGAGTATGTCTAGTGCAACGGCAATGCCCTTCGGACCTCCGAAATAAAAGTCCGCCCGCTCGACCCCGGTTGCCGTAAACGGATACACAGACAGCTGCGTCCATAACGGATCCGGATCGCGGCACCAGACCATATCAGCGTCTACGAACAGGCAGCGGTCGAACGGCATGAAGCGGTCCAAATGCAACTTAAAGCCCAGATTTGAACAATGGGCGTCTGGCAGCTCCGCGATGACCGAGAACAGATTCGAAAGGCCGTGTCGCTCGATAAGCTCCCGGTGTGACAGCGGGCACCAAAGCGCCACCTGACGCTTCGTATCGTGGCGACGGAGGGTAACGATGGAGGCTACGACGTGGCTGACGTACTCTTGAGAACCGTACGAATGGAAGACGTAGCCTTCTTCCGACACGTTGTACTGGTAAAAATTGTCGGCGTGACAGGCGGCAATATACACCGTGCCGGCAAACCCTTCCGTGCCGGATGTCGCAGGGCTGCCTCACACGCGACTACCCGCCAGCGTCGAGACTCGCTCGCTTCTTGTTAAGACTTGCCATGAAACTCTCGAATCCTCTCTTGCGAATGTAGCTCTGAAACGAAATGGAATACCCTTCAACCGTACCAACGTCGTCCAAAATAATGTCGTAGAGCCACCACTCTCCGTCGACGCGCCGAAGCAGATAGCTCACCTCTACTTTCGCCCCGTCGATCGTCGCCGTGGTATATACGTGTGCCTTGTCGTCGGTCACCTCTACGCTTTCAAACGTCACAGCGGCCTCATAGACGGTGAGATCGGAGAGTGACTGCCCGCGAACGATGGCTCGAAACGTGTCCACGAAGTCCGCACGTTGATCGGCGGACAGATCCGCCCAGTACTTGCCGAGCGACAGGCGACCCATTTCCCGAAAATCAATCCTATCGTTGATAAGCGCTTCTGCCCGGCGGCGGTCTTCCGCCGTTCCGACCCCGCCGCCGAGTTTCGACACGGCACGCTTGATGTCCCGGTCACGCTCCTGAAGAAAACTCAGCACCTCAGCCTGAGGACTCTGCGCGTGTGCGGACGCTACTGCGAGCGTGAAGATGCACGCAAGACAGATCGCTGAGTGTGCGGACGACGGCATGGATAAACGACTCATAATGGGTGCGTGGCTACTATTCGATCAACACACTGTCTTCGAGATATCGGACCAAAAGTCCAGAAGATTTCAGAAGGCGGAGGACGGCCATGTTGTAACGCATGACGGCTTCTAACCGGCGTACTTCCAGTTCAAGGTTTGCCTGCACCGCGCGGATCAAGTTTTCGGTATCGCCGAGGTCGAGATCGAAATTAATATACTCGACGCGCAGCCACTCCTTGCTGACGGCCAACGAAGAGTCCTGAGCCGCGAGTGCACTCTTGGCTATTTCGAGATCACGCCAGGCCCGTTCGACCTCGAAGAGGACGAGTGTCTCTGCACCGTCGACTTGGTGAAGACCTTTCTCACGCTCTGCATTCGCCTGTTCTACGCGGGCGCGCGTCTGGGCAAAATTCAGGTTCTGCCGGAAACCGAAGCCCGTCCGTGCACTTCCTCGCCGAAAACCGTCGCTGACGAACGGATTGGGCTGGCGGTACCTGTGGGGGGCATAGCTTAGTGTCCCCGACAGCCCGAAAACGAGCTGCGGAAAATAGTCCGCTCGCGCTACAGTTAGGAGCGCATCCCGCGCTGCGAGTCCGGCGTGAGCCTGCGTAATTTCCGGCCTTTCATGCATGGCCGTCTCCAGATATGTGTCCAGTGATGCGGCGTCGAACTGCAGAGGGTGGAGCGTTTCGGCTGCTGGGATCACGACGGCTTCTTCTTTCATCTGGTGCCGTAGGGCCGTCAGAGCAGTCATCCGGCGTTCAGACACTTCGCGCGAGCGGCGCTTGAATTCCTGTTCCGTAATCAGGACTTGGTACCGGTCGGCATCGTCAACTTCAGGATCTCCGTCTTCGAGCAGCCTCTCAACTTCGGAAAGGGCCCGCTCAACCACGTCCCCGGCGCGGTCTGTAAGGTGATACAGTTCCTCTGACAATACTGCCGCATAGTAAAGATCCGCCGCACGCAGGGCCACGTTGAGCTCCACTGCCTGCACAGCCGCCACTTCAACATCTACACCGCTTGCTGCTGCACGTACGGTACCCCCAAGCTGTCCCCAGGTATAGAGCGGCTGTATGAGCTCAAATTCCATCTGTGCAAACGGACGCAGCTCACCAAAATCGTTCCTTACTTCCGGATCCAGGTACAGTGCGTTTTGTGCGACATGGTTCGGATTAGTGACTCCCGGTACCGCAGCCAGCGCGGACGTACTGCTGAATTCGGACAGATATCGGGTGGCACGCGCTTGGCGGCTCCTTGCTTCCGCATACAGTTTTCCGGCCCGCGCTTCCCCGAGATCGCTACTCACCTCAAGTGCCCGTTCGACTGCCGACTGAAGCGTTACGCGTACCGTGTCGCGAGCACCCTGCGCGCCGGCCGTTCGGACGCTTCCCGATATGACAGCCGCTGCCGTAAGAAGAACGGCAGCACGTATCCATGCCTTTATTCGAGTGCTTGTCATCTGTATACGATCTGACCGGTCGGGTATGAACGAACGTACGATTATCGTGCCAATGCCATGTGCTCTATGCAAATTTACACGGTTGGAACCGTTTTGATGTTGCCGCCGGGGTCTCGCTGAACTCCGATGTCCAAGGCGTGCAGAGTCCACGGTTCACTTGACATTCGCCGCCAGTCAAACTCTTCGGGCAGTGTCGTGGCGTGCCATATTTGAGGAAGTCGTGGCAAGGTCCCGAAGGATGTCATCCGCCGCGTCTGGGATGGTCCGCGGACCGTAAAGATCCTCCATGCGTATGCTGAACGAGCCGCCCGCCTTGTGTGCACTGCCCACATGCAAGGATCTTGTCGGCGAAAGAGCGTATCGTTCGTGCACTCTCGCAGGCGCAGGAAACTGCAGCATAGGACGCGGCGGCAAGATCCACCTAGAACACCTGGTTCCCCGAGTCCTCATGCGCAGCTTTTCGGACATCCCGCCATCAGTCGGAAGTCTGATTCAGGCGGTGATCGATCGCTGGGGCCTTCGGAACAGACTGAACGAGACACGAGTCATGGAAGCGTGGGCCACTATCGCCGGTACGCACGTCAATGCCGTTACCGATCGTGCTTGGATCAAAGGGCGGCGCCTCCATGTCCGATTAACGTCCGCCGTATGGCGCCACGAGCTGCACCATCAGCGTCAAGAGTGGTGCCGGGAGCTTAACCTGCATCTCGGAGAGACTCTCGTTGACGACATTATATTCTGCTGAGCCACTGCGATATGAAAGAGTTCCTGACCGACCTCCTTCGGTTTTCCCATCCTGAGCGCTTCGTCATCGTGGAGAATCCCGACACGAGTGCCATCCGCCGATACATCGTAAAACCGAAGCGTCTCTTGCTTCTCTTCTGCGCTCTTGTCTGCGTCGGTGCACTGCTGCTGACTGCATTCATCCACATCACGGTGCTTCAAGAGGTACTGCCCGACTACGTGTCTGATGAGATTAGATCGGACGCACGTCTTGCAAACACACGCCTCATAGCTCTCGAGGATTCTCTCGAAGTGTATGCCAAGTACGTAGAACAGCTGCGGAGACTACTGACTGGTGATCTGGATTCTCCACAGGCTACAGCCGAGCAGCCACCCGACGAGCAGGCTGTCTCAACAAACGGCAGTATGGATACCGAGCCGGGTCCGCTGAGTGACAACTGGATGGACCACCGCCAACCGGCGGTACCCATAACGCACCTTCCGGCAAATTCGAAGGCATCGATCCAGCAGGTTTCCGATGGGCAGCGGTGCTTGTCAAGCTTCCAAGCACCGGCAATGCCACCGGTCACCGGCTTCGTCACGCGCGGATTCGAGGCACAGGCCGGCCACTATGCCATCGACGTAGCCACTCAGGAAGGGACACTTGTCAGATCTGTGGGTGATGGATACGTCATTCTAGCTGACTGGACACAGAAGGGAGGATATTCCATTGCCGTTCAACATGCCGACGGCTTCGTGTCGATCTACAAACACAACGCCCGCCTCCTCAAACATGTCGCTGACAGAGTCCAGCTCCGCGAGGCCGTGGCCGTAAGCGGCAATTCAGGCGAATACACCACCGGGCCGCATCTACACTTCGAGTTGTGGAACAATGGACTGGCCCAGGACCCTCAATTGTACCTTTTGGGCCTGTAAGAGTGCATGAATCCGCCGGACTGCTTTAGCCGTGGAACCAGTACAATGCTACACCCGGGTAGCCTTTGCTGCCTACGTACGATCGATAGACGCAGTCGTGATCGCCGACAAACTGCTCGGCACCTGAAAAGTGCGCGGTTTGTATCTTCACAGCGGACGTAGTATGTAAGGTCCCGGCATTCCGACCCGGCGGTCTTGACTGACATGTCCCTATTTTCAAATACCACACAGGAAAAGGCTAAACCCATGGCCAAACAAGCCGGCGAACCTCCGCATTCTCAAGTTACCATCGTTGCCACTGGCTCAATCGTCGAAGGGAATATCCGCTCGGTAGGTGACTTCCGCGTAGCCGGTCAAATCACGGGTAAGCTCGACATCAAGGGAAAGGCCGTCGTAGCGAAAGACGGTACGGTCAACGGCGAAATCAAGGCGTCCAACGCCCTCGTCGCAGGTACCGTCGACGGTAATCTCACTGTATCCGAATTGCTTCATCTCGAAAGTTCGGCGAAAGTGACGGCAAGCATCAACACAGCCCGGCTCGTCGTGGAGGAGGGTGCCATTCTCAACGGCGAGTGTCAGATGGGCCAGCGCGGACAGATCAATATCAGGGACACGACCACCACCACAAAGAGCAAAGCGTGACGGTATCCCGGGGTGATGCGTCCAAGTACCTCGGTCTCGGCGTGCAGCTTGCCGTTATGATGGCACTGTGCGTCGTGCTCGGCTATCTGGCCGACCGGGCTTTTGACACCTCTCCGTGGCTGTTTCTTGTCATGTCTGCGTTCGGCATCCTTGCCGTGCTGGGGCGGCTGTATCGTGTAGCCGTCGAACTTCCCGAGCGTGGAGACAAAAAGACGTAGGCTCGGTTCATTCATACAGAATTCAACCCCATTTCCACGGGGCACGGGCTCCGCTGGCGTAGTTTTGAGGTCGAACCGACCACGGCAGTGCCACTGCATCCCATGCCGCCACCGCTCACCACGACGTGGAGTGCCGTTCTCGGACTTGGGATCGGCTTGCTGTACGCCGCGGGAGCTACAGCCACCGCGCGGATTGCGCTGCACCGGAAGCCTCGGCAGTTCGTCTTGATCATCCTGTGCGGCACGCTGATGCGGATGGTGGTCGCGCTTGCTGTTCTGGCGGTGCTCGTCAGTACGGTGCAACTTGACATCGTGGCACTCTCGGGGGCGTTCCTGTTGACGTTTCTTGTCAGTCTTGCTGCCGAAATCCTCCATATGCTGCGCCTGAAAGGTCACACCTGAGATGGAATTTCCGCTCAGAGCATACGCGCTTCTTTTCCTTTGCATCCCAGTGTGGGCAGTGCCTGCCGCGGCTGCCGAGGAGGGTGACTCTTTCGATCCCCTCCATCATACTGAAGACGGCGTCTATCTGGACTTCGAGCCCTTCGGCAAGGTTGAATTGCCGCGCATTTTCGTCGTACGGGCCGCCGACGGGACATTGGGGTACCGCGTCTTTTCTTCGACCGCCAGAGCACTTCGTAGCGGAGTATTCGTCACGGCGTCCGACGATGCACACCACGATACCGCTTCAGCTGATGTTGAAGCGCTCATCGACGGCGGCACGCATCTCAGTGCGACCTTGGTGCCCTCGGACGGCGGTGAAGTTCTACTCGATTTGTCGGTGACGCGCCACCTCGTGTTCGCGCTTCTGGCATCCAGTCTGCTGGTGTGGGCCTTCCTGCGTCTGGCTGCTGTCTACCGGGCGGGAACCGGGAGCTCTTCGGTGCCTAGGGGCCGCTTCCTGAACCTCTTGGAGGTCATCATTATTTTCATTCGTGACGACGTTGCAAAACCCAACCTCGGTGATCGGTACAGGGATTTTCTGCCGTTTCTGCTGACCGTTTTCTTTTTCATTTTGACATGTAATCTTTTCGGGCTGGTCCCGTTCGGCGCCACGGCTACGTCAAACCTCACCATAACTGCCGTGCTGGCAGCCTGTACGTTTTTTCTTACGCAGCTGAACGGCTCCAAGGCTTATTGGCAACACGTGTTCTGGCCGCCCGGCATGGCGGTTCCCGTTAAGCTGCTGCTCATTCCCACGGAAATTATGGGGCTCTTCGCGAAGCCCATTGCCCTGGCGATCCGGCTGTTCGCCAACATGACGGCGGGACACCTGGTGATTCTGAGCCTCATCGGAATGATCTTCACGTTCGGCGCTCTGTTCGGCCCTATTGCCGGTTACGGCGTCGCCCCGGTCAGCATTGCGTTCGCTTTGTTCGTGGGGCTCCTCGAAATCCTCATCGCCACCATTCAGGCGTACATCTTCACCGTTTTGTCGGCGCTGTTCATCGGCATGGCCATCGCCGAGCACTCGCATGAAGGCAGCCACGGCTCGGACGTGCATGCGCAGGCTCACTGAGCTGCCCCGTTCACTCACACGACACACTCATTACGCGGAATAGACATGGAATCTGTTGCATTTGCATGGCTCGGTGCCGGACTTGGACTCGGACTGTGCGCCCTCGGCGCTGGCCTCGGAATTGGCCGCCTTGCAGGCCCGGCCATGGAAGCGATCGCACGTCAGCCTGAGTCGACGAACGACATCCAACGGACGATGATCATCGCCGCCGCCTTCATCGAGGGCGTGGCGCTCTTCGGACTGGTCATGGCGTTCATGTTGACAATCAAGGCGGCCTGACACAGGCCTGCCGCACTCTGTTTTAGAGGAGGATCACCGTGACCCTTTTCATCGCCGCCAATCTGTTGAGTCCGAATTTGGGGCTCATGATCTGGTTTTCGATCTTTTTCGGCTTTCTTCTGTGGATTCTCAAGCGGTACGCCTGGGTCCCTATCGCGGAAGCCCTGGATGCACGGGAGCAATCGATTATCGATTCGCTCAACCGTGCGGAGAAGGCGCTTGAAGAAAGCCGGCAACTGCAGACAAAGAATGAGGAGGCCCGGCGTGATGCCGAACGGGAATCGCAACGCGTGCTGCTTCATGCGCGTGAGGAAGCCCAGCGGATCCGAGAGGACGAAGTGCAGCGGACGCGCCTCGAGATCCAGGAGATGCGTGCGACGGCCCGTGAGGAAATCGAGCGTCAGAAGGGCGCCGCACTGCGCGAGCTGCGTACCGAGGTCGCATCACTAGCCATCCAGGCCGCGGAGCAGATTCTCCACGAAAACCTAGATCGGACGCGGCAGCAACGCCTGGTGAACCGGTTCATCAGTGAACTCTCGAAGAACTGACCGCCATGACAATCCCGTCCGTTGCACGGCGGTACGCGCGGGCCCTCTATATGGAAGCGGCCGGTGTGCCGCGTATCCACGAGGACATGGAGCTCATTGGTGAGACGTTGGGAGCCTCTGCCGATCTTACGAGGTGCCTGGAGAGCCCCGTGATCGCCCGCGAGAGGAAACTGTCAGTCCTCGAGGCACTATTTGCCTCGCGCACGGATGAGCTCACAATGGGATTCGTGCGCCTTGTCGTGCGTGGCAGGCGGGAAGCACAGCTTCATGCGATCGCGACCGCCTACAGGGAGCTGCGCGACGAGGCAGATGGAATCCTGCACGCACAGGTACGAGCAGCCGCGCCACTTGAATCGGACGACATCGTTCGGCTTCGATATACGCTCGAAGAGAGGACTGGAAAGCACGTAGTTCTTCAGCCACACGAAAGCGACGACCTCCTAGGCGGCATTGTCCTACGGATCGGCGATGTGGTCTACGACGGCAGCGCGAGGCACCATCTGGCGCAGCTCCATACACGCCTCTCAGCAGACAGATAGCAGGCGCACCACTCTCTCTATAATATATATGATACGGTATGGCAACGGCGATTCGACCCGATGAAGTCACCTCCGTGCTCAGGCGCGAATTGGCAGGCTTCACGGCGGAAACGAGTGTGTACGAGGTAGGCACCGTACTGCAGGTGGGCGACGGAATCGCCCGTCTCTATGGACTCTCCGAGGTGCAAGCGGGCGAACTGATCGAGTTTCCGACGCGGAACATTACGGGCATGGTACTGAACCTCGACGAAGACTCTGTCGGCGTAGTGCTCTTCGGTGGCGCCGACGCCGTCAAGGAGGGTGACGAGGCACGGCGCACGGGGCGCATCGCCTCGATACAGGTCACTGAGAGCATGTTGGGACGCGTGATTGATCCTCTCGGTCGGCCCATCGACGGTAAAGGGGCACTTACCGGCGAGATGTGGGAAATGCCGCTGGAGCGCAAGGCGCCGGGTGTCATTTATCGCGAGCCGGTCTCCGAGCCCTTGGTGACGGGCATCAAGGCGGTCGATTCCATGATCCCGATCGGTCGTGGACAGCGCGAGCTCGTCATCGGAGACAGGCAGACCGGAAAAACTGCCGTACTTGTTGACACCATCATCAGCCAGAAAGCGTCGCACGATACCGACGATCCGGTCTACTGCATCTACGTCGCCATCGGGCAAAAGGCCTCGACGGTCGCGCAAGTCATGCGCGCCCTGGAAGACAACGACGCCATGGCGTACACGGTGATCGTAAATGCCCCGGCGGCGGTTGCGGCCCCACTTCAGTTCATCGCGCCGTTTGCTGGAGCATGCATCGGCGAGTTTTTCCGCGACACCGGTCGCCATGCATTGGTGATGTACGATGATCTGTCGAAACAGGCGGTCGCCTACCGGCAGGTATCGCTGCTTCTGAGACGCCCGCCAGGCCGCGAGGCCTATCCAGGCGACGTATTCTACCTCCACAGCCGTCTGCTGGAACGCGCGGCCAAGATTACTGCGAGCCAGGAAGTTGCAAGCCAGATGAACGACGTGCCCCCGTCGTTGCAGGGCCACGTAAAGGGCGGGGGATCGCTGACGGCGCTGCCGGTCATCGAAACGCAGGCCGGTGCCGTTGACGCCTACATTCCAACGAACGTGATTTCGATCACCGATGGGCAGATCTACCTTGAACCCGACCTATTCAATGCAGGCGTCCGCCCGGCCATTAACGTCGGCATTTCCGTCAGCCGCGTCGGCGGTAATGCACAAATCAAGGCCATGAAGTCAGCAGCTGGCATGCTCCGACTCGATCTGGCGCAGTACCGTGAATTGGAAGCGTTCGCGAAGTTCGGATCCGATCTGGACCCAGTCACACGGCGCCAGATCCGGCGCGGCGAACGGCTCGTCGAAATCCTGAAGCAGGACCAGTTCGCTCCCGTGCCGGTGGAAGAGCAGATCGCGGCCATTTTCGTGGGCAGCGAAGGACTCCTGGACGCCGTCGAGACGCGCGACATACGGCGGTTCGAGAGCGAACTGGTGGACAATCTCCGCATGCGGCAGCCGCAGGCACTTGCCGGAATCCGCGAAACCGGCACGCTCAGCGACGAAACGAAGGCCGCCTTCAGAAGCGAATCGGAGCGTCTCGTCAAGCTGTACGAGGCCTCGTAGGACGTCTGATGGCGACTCTTCGCGATATCCGAACACGGATCGGCTCGGTCAAGAGCACCCAGCAGGTCACGCGGGCCATGAAAATGGTCGCGGCGGCAAAGCTCCGCCGCGCGCAGGAGAACATCTTCAAGACGCGGCCCTATGCCTACAAGCTCAGCGAAATCATCGGACATTTTCGGCGGGAAGGACGCTTCGATCCATCGTCGCACCCACTTTTTCTCCAGCGAGAGGACGTTAGCGGTGCGCTCCTTATCGTAATTACCGCCGACCGCGGCCTTGCCGGCGCCTTCAACACGAATGTGATTAAGAGCGCCGAGGAAACTGTCCGGCAGAGCTATTCGGCGATCTCGGCAGCGGGGAGACTCAGGATCGTCGCCGTCGGGCGCAAGGCGCACGAATACTTCGGCAAACGCGACTTCACACTCGTTGGTGACTTCCGCGGCATTTTTCGCGACCTGCGCTTTGCGATCGCACAGGAGATCGGAGATCTAGCGGTAAGTGGATTCACCGGCGGCGAGTGGGACGAAGTATTCGTCGTCTATAACGAGTTCAAGAATACGATCGCGCAGAACCGTATCGTAGAGCCGTTGCTTCCTATCCCGCACGAACAGTTTCTCACGCCTGTTATGGATGCGGAAGGCGTTCGGCGGCCCGAGCTGCGTGAAGGTGTCGTTGCCGACTATATTTTCGAGCCAGATATTCGCTCCGCGCTAGACGTTCTCGTACCGCGCTACGTGAATTACAAGATATGGCGGGCACTACTGGAGTCGAACGCGGCCGAGCAGGGTGCACGCATGGTCGCAATGGACAGTGCCACGTCGAATGCCGGAGAGCTTCTCCGATCGCTGCGTCTAGAGTACAACCGTGCGCGGCAGAGCGCCATCACTAGTGAGATCCTGGAAATCATTAGCGGCGCAAACGCGCTGGAGGAAACGTCATAGGAATCCTTCGTTACGAGGCCGCATAAAAGGGTATATTGGTGGGTAGTCAGACCCTTGGAGAGGTGGCCGAGCGGCTGAAGGCGCTCCCCTGCTAAGGGAGTATGGGTCATAAGCTCATCGTGGGTTCGAATCCCACCCTCTCCGCTTAACCAAGAGCCGAACCCTTGTTCGGCTCTTTTGCCATTTGTCCGGAGGGGTGGCAGAGTGGTCGAATGCACTGGTCTTGAAAACCAGCGTACCGTACGGTACCGGGGGTTCGAATCCCTCCCCCTCCGCTAAGAGCGCTCACGTCGTATGGTCATGACGCGTTGTGCTCGTCTGATTGCCGCGCTCGCGGCAGGCTCGGCCCCGGATGTCGATGCAGTCGAGGCCCGCGCAGGTTCATTCGAGCTGAAAATTGTTTCGAAGTTCCTCCCGGCGATCTGGCCTCCCACCACGCTGCCGGAGAGCTGTCCGATGGGCAGGCAACTGACCGCCATGTCTGCCGGCGTACTCGTCCAACAGTGCCATAGTCCATTTGGAGGAGCTCGCCCCGGTATCCGAATGGTAGACCGAATGGGATCTGCGTCGAGATATCCGTGCTGCAGACCTCTAGCCTGAAGTTCAAGCGGAATTCAGGCCATTTGACGCTGTAACTCCTTCACAGGAAGGCACTTAAGGAGATTTATGGATGAATTTGTGTACCCATGTACTTCATGCATTATTAAATTGACATTATTTATTATATTCATTATCATTATACCC
>JAAXGO010000466.1 GCA_012267425.1 Rhodothermales bacterium | reverse complement strand
TACGACCCTGTAAACGAATACCTCAATTTGAGAGAGGTCTCAGCGAGACTAAAGTAACGGATGGGCGTTCGGTAAAGGTAATGACGTTCGTTCGGGAACCCTAATTTAAGTAACTAATCAACTAACAGCCCGCGTTGCCGCAGCTCAATCTCGATCGCCTGGGTAATTGCGCCTCTTCATCGTCGAACTGAACCTCGACCTGGCATTGCTGCGCGGAGGCCAGTGCCCTAGCGTCAAACCGCATTACGGCTTGACTTCCCCTTCCGAGGTGTTCCGACACCGCCGTCTCCCCGACCATCCCGTACCCTCGCACGCGCGGACACCCGGTCCTGCGTCCACCTACGCCCTGCTGAACATCCTGGGGCGCGCGTGGCAGCAAGGCTGAGGTCCGTGAGCTCGCACGCTTCGCGGGTGCCGCGCCGGAGAGTCTGCCCGCACCGCGAAGTTCATCTGCCACTCGGTCTCCCGCCCCGTCGATGCACAAGCCGCCATCTGGAGCAATCTGGAGCCCTCACTTACGCACCGCTGACCCTCCACGCTGAGCCTCCAACCCATCGTCTATCCGACCCTTCAGTACTTCCATTACCGGATCTTGGAATCGCTCCAGCGCCCGCCGTGCCCGCGCCAACAATTCGACGCCTTCCGTCGGACTAACTGCGGCTTCTTCCATGGCATAGAATGTCACCGCTAGCGCGTACAATCCAGGGACTTGATCTTCCGCTTCCACCTTCCGCGCCAAATCCAGCGACTCAGCATAAAGCCGTCGCCCGTCCTCCACGCGGCTCGTCCGAAAGGCCAGCAGCCCACTAGTGGCCAAGAACACCGCCCGTGCCTCTCTGCCCAAGCTGCCGGTCCCAATCTTCGCGAGCGTTTGGCCAGCCTTTTCGGTTCTACCCGCGCAAGCACAGGCAAACGCCAAATTATTCAACAACACAAAGTTAGAAGGATTAGCTCGAAGCCCCGCCTCTGCGAATCGTTCGCTCTCACCAAATTCCCTCAACACCACCGCGGCCACATACGAGCCTTGCACGGCCGGACGACTCGAAAAGGGCTGATCACGTCGCCAATTTTCACATTCTCGAACAACTTTACCCCAGTCACTCGCCCCAAAAAATCTCCAAGACCGTGCTTCGAAGGCGTTGGCGTGATCGAGATACCGGTTATCAAAACCCATACCGGGATCCCGACGTGACGCCCACGCGGCTTGGGCAATACTGTTCTCCGTCGGATTGCCAAGCGATTGTCGGAATAGCTTGCGCGATTTCCTGAGACTTCCCGCATCAAGTTCCAACGTGGCTACTGCGGATGCCAGTTCACTGAGTTGCCTTGGCGGCACCGAGAACTCATCGCTTAGCACGCCGCGCGCAATCCTCACTAGTCTTTGCGGCCTCCGCGCTGCATCGCACGCCGCGATTTCTGCCGCGAGGAGCCAAGGGTCGTGAGGAGTGATACTCCGCCTAGCTAGCACCTCGTGCGCTCTCTCCGGATCATCGAGATGTATCCACAGTCGCGTCGCCGACCTCAGCACAAATCGACTCTCCCCGGCCAACTGAACTGCGATGGTCATGCACTTCGCCGCTTTCTTATCCAAACCGAGGTTTGCGTAAATTCGTGAGACATCCACCCAAGCCACTGCGTCCTGGGGTTCGGAACGCAACCACTTGCGATAGCGCGAGGCGCTTTCCCACAATTGGCGCTCGGTCGTTCCCTGGGCCACATCTTCACGGTCCGGCTCATCGCTCCATTCACCCAGAGCTCGTCTGGCAATCTCCAGCGCCCAAGGCGACGCTTCGGTAGCACGATTTAGCAAGAACGCTGCCGCCTCTCGCGCCATGTCCTCCCGTCCGATGGCCAGCGCTGCACCAACGAGGTCCGCCGCGTGCCCGAGGGTGCGATGTTGATGCCATGCAAGAGTCCGCGACAGCAGAAAGTCCGAGGGTGGCTTTTCCAGATCTGGCGATGGCAAGCGAGAATCCAGCTCTCCGAGTCTCAACGTCGCGCCAAAGGTCCTCCATCGAGGAATTACGGTCCTGCGTTTTTCGGGACTAATACCAGGCACGTCATTTTCCCGTGGAGGCGCGTCGTCCGAAAGAATACTCGGCCCGGGCTGCGAGTCTGTTAAACAATGAGACGTACCGTTCGAGAGAATACCGATTGAACCGAGACGAGAGGTTCTTGGGGTCCCCTCGCTTGGCGGGGTCCGGATTACATAGTTGCGCTATTATACCGACAATGTCTTCAGGAAACCGCGGTACAAACCGCGTTCGAAACTCTCGAATAATGTCCAGAAAATGGTGTTGAATATATGGCAGGACTTCACGGTAGGT
>JAAXGO010000465.1 GCA_012267425.1 Rhodothermales bacterium | reverse complement strand
AATTACGCGCTCTACCCGCACATGGAGAGCAAGCGCAACCTGGGATTCTTCTTCAAGATGCACAAACGCGATCCCGAGGTCCCGGAGCGTGTCGAAGCCACGTGCAAGATAATGGGAGAAGGGTTCGAAGAGCTGCTCGACAGAAAGCCAAAGACACTATCAGGCGGCCAAAAGCAGCGCGTCGCGATCGCGCGGTGCATCATCAGGAATCCCCGCGTGTTCCTTTTCGACGAGCCGCTTTCCAATCTCGATGCCAAACTCCGCTCGCAAACACGCGTGCAGATCAAGAGACTGTTGAGGCGATTTGGTATCACGGCGGTCTATGTCACCCATGATCAAACAGAAGCGATCGCTCTGGGCGATCGCATTGCGGTTATGCAGGCTGGCGATATCGTGCAAATCGGCACCTACAGCCAGATTTACGAGCGCCCGATTAGCAAGTTCGTAGCCGGATTTTTCGGCAGTCCGCCAATGAATTTGCTGCCCGCGACCGTGAGAGATGGTCGATTGGTCTGCGGTGGTTGCGAATTCGAAGTCGATAGCGGTTCGCTCCGGGGGCTGAATGGAGAAGAGGTCACGCTTGGAATCCGGCCGGAGCACCTTGAGCTCGGAAACGGCGGTGGCAATTCGCTCCCGCTCGAAGTCGACATAGTCCAGCGATTGTTGAGCGAGCGAAGTGAGTTGGTCACGTTTCGGATGGGCGAGCGCGATATCGTGGGCAAGTTCGATATCGGAGAACGTCTGGACCGGGGCGCGGTGGTCGGGGTCAAGTTTCGCAAGGACCTGATTAGGGTCTTCGACAACCGTAACATCCGCGTCGCTTAACAGTTAAACAGGTTGACGAAGCGTCAATCGGGATGCGCTATCGAGGCCCATTTCGGGGCCGTGAGTGCTATACTCAACTGAGATCAGACGGTCTTTCCGAGAATGCTGCGAAGTGGGCATCGTCCCACTTTTATTTTTCGTTCGACCCATTTAGAGGTGGCGCGGATCCCTCATCGAGTCGGCTGAATCAAACTAGGCGGGGGCTATGAAGAACGACTTCGAGTTGGCCCTTGTGCAAATTGCAGCCGACAAAGGCCTCAGGGTAGATGACGTGCTCGAGGCTGTGCGCGCCGGGGTCGAATCGGCCTACCACGATATGCCTGGCGCGGCTCAAGACATTGAGGCGCAGGTCGGTAAAGAGGGTACTTTTACCGTCTACGCCAATCGGACCGTGGTCGATGAAGTGAGCGATGATGCGACTGAAATATCGCTGGAGGCAGCCAGGAAAATCGATGGTTCGGCCAAGCTGGCCGAAATCATTCAGATTGACATAACTCCGGCGGGATTTGGCAGAATTGCGGCCCAGAAGGCCCGGCAAACGCTGTTTCAGACGCTTCGAGAGGCCGAACGCTCGCTTGTCTACGACCGCTATTCGGACCATGTAGGTGAGCTTGTCGTCGGACGAGTTACTCGAATTGACAATCGAGGAGCAATCCTGGAATTCGGGAGAGCCGAGGGCATCCTGCCGCCCAACGAGCAGACCCCAACAGAGCGTTACCGGCCGGGGCAGCGCATCCGGGTATATCTGGTAAGCCTCAACGATACTGGTAGGGGGCCGCTTTTGAGGGTCTCCCGCCGACATCCCGACTTTGTAAGGCGGCTGTTCGAGCGCGAGATTCCCGAGGTTGCCAACGGCACCGTTGAAATCGTAACTATCGCTAGGGACGCGGGCGTTCGGTCCAAAGTGGTGGTCCTGTCGAATCAGGACGGGCTCGATCCGGTTGGATCGTGCGTTGGCGTTCGCGGGATACGTATCCAGAACATCGTACGCGATCTGGTGCCTGAGAAGGTTGAGATAATCGAATATCACTCCGATCCACGGGCGTTCGTGGCCAATGCATTGAGCCCCGCGAAGGTGCTGGATGTATCGGTGGATGTTGAAGAAAACCTTGCGGATGTATTGGTGAGTCCGGAGATGGTCTCGCTGGCAATCGGCAAGGAGGGGCAGAACACTCGACTGGCAGCTCGCCTGACCGGCTGGAGGATAAACATAAGAGACGCTTCCGCGCCGGATCGCCTGCATGTCGAAGCGACGCCGGGAGTCGAGGAAATGCTCGACACGCTGGGAGTCTCGGCAGACGATGCCGACGGTGAAGACGATGAACTGCAGGTCGCGGTCGATGCACCGGATACGGCCAATCGGGATCCGAGCTAGGCGATGCGCAAACATATTCCGCAGCGCTCGTGTATTGTCTGCCGGCTCAAGGTGGCCAAGGATGAGCTCCTGCGGATCGTCCGATGCCCTGACGGGTCTTTGAGTCTGGACTTGAGCGGGCGTCTGCCGGGACGCGGCGCCTATGTTTGCGATTCGGTCAAATGCTGGGAAACCGCTGTCGATCGCGGCGCTATCCAAAGGGCGCTTAACGTTCGGTTGGAAGTCGGCGCTATGGATAAACTCCGTTCCGAGTTCCGGGACATTGCTTTGCGGATGGGGGTGTCTTAGTGAGCGTCGGAGTCCGGGCACTTGATATAGGCAGGTTTCGCGATGCCGCCGCGTAGCAGGGGGCGCTATCGCCCGCCGAGACGTCGACCGCCGCGCCGCGCCGCTCCGCAACAGGTCGACACCGAAGCTGCGGAACAGGCTACAGCGGTCCGAGAGCGTCCCTCCAAGGTCACGCTCTCGGATTCCACCACCGTGCCCGAACTCAGCGAGCTCATCAACATGACTCCGTCGGAGGTAATCGGCGAACTTTTCCGCCGAGGAATAGTAACCAACATCAACGCGGTTCTTGATTTTGAGACCGCGGCGATATTACTTGCCGACTTGCAGATCGAAGCTGAACTTGCGACCACGGCGGAAGTCCAACAAGCTCGCAAAGTTGCCGAGGAGGATATTCCGGAGCCCGCGGGCGAGACCGGAACGCGGCCGCCGGTAATCACTGTTATGG
>JAAXGO010000027.1:3321-12452 GCA_012267425.1 Rhodothermales bacterium | reverse complement strand
CGGTGTGTCGAAGGACCAGTTCTTGACTTTCTCGTTTGTCAGGTTGCGGCCAACTACTGCAACATCCCAGACGCCATCGGCGCTGCCAAGCGAGACGCGGGCGTTAAGCTTGGTTGTGGCGTCCTGGGCATCAAGCTCATCAAGGTCCGGCTGATGATAGAATTTATCCTTGTAGGTCACGAGGAGGTTCACGCCGGCGATGAGCGAGTCGCCAACGGGTATAGACACGTCTAGAAACAGGCTTCCCTCCCATTCCGGTGACCTGATGAGCGTCTTGCCGGTGAGATCTTTCATGCCATCTCCGCCCGGCTGACAATCCGAGTCGGTATCGCCGGGACCACAGGTCAATGCATCCGGATAGTGGCTATAACTGGAATCGAGGTTTGCCCAGGATATTCCCAGTGTCGCGATGTCGCCGAGAAGCATTGTCAGATCGAATTCGATACCTTTCGACCTGACCTTTGCGGCATTGTCCGTGTCAAAACCGGCTCCATTGAATGTGGAAACCTGGAGATTCTCGAAGTCAGTCTGGAAGAAAGCTGCATTGAGGCTTGCCCGACCACCGAAGAAACGGGTCTTCGTGCCGACTTCTATTGAATCGGCCGTTTCGTCTTCATACTGAAATGGGTTTTCTCCAGGCGCCGCAGTCGCAATCTGCCAGCCCAGTGTCGACTCGTTCGACACGAACCCACCACCCTTGTGACCTTGGCTGTAAGACACGTAAGCCATTGTTTCACCGGTAAAGTGGTATCGTGCGGTGAGTGATGACGTCACTTTCTCTTCGTCGCGTTCGTCCCGAATGTCATAGGGGAACCAGTTTCCGGGTACCTCTGGTGGCGGCGAGGCTGGGTTCTGCGGTGCTGCCGTATGGAATGCACGCCCGGTCTTGGATTCATCTGTATAGCGAAGACCGACAGTAATATTGAAGGAATCGGTAGCGTGCCACGTTCCCGAAAAATACGGCGACCATGAATTCGCTTCCTGTTCAAAATTGCGATCCGTCCAACCGTCGAAGGGTGCAACACGGGGAACTCGCAGAACGCGTGGGCGCAGCGTAAACAACTGATGTGTCGTCATATCGTTCTCGATATATATCGCCCCGAACGAATACTCGAAACTGCCCCCTGTCGGTGAAAGAACGCGGAACTCCTGTGCGATTTGTTCAAAGTCTTCGGAAATCGCGTTGGTAGTAAACGTCGGTATGGTTGCGGCAAGTTCCACGAACTTGGCGAACGAGACTTCGGCATATGAGGTTATCGACGTGACGGTATGCTCACCAATATCCCAGTCAAGCGACAGCGTCAAGTTCGACGTTTCCGTATCTTCGAACTCGTCCGCAATGCCCTCCGGAAAACGTCGATCGTCCAGCACGAATTCGTTTGGTGGGGGCAATGCTCCCAACGGCCCAGCAACAGTACCCTGAAAGAGACTTCCATCAACGTTCACTTCGCTTATTTCGATCTTCAACGCACCATTTAGCCTGTCAGTTGGCGAGAACGCGAGTGATCCGCGTACTACGAACGAGTCCCGCTCCGGCTCCTCCGCGCCGCTAACGCCGTTGTTCATGTACCCGCCTGCACTGGAAACGCGAGCCGCAATGCGCCCGGAAACTGAGTCTGAGAATGGGCCGGATAGTACCCCCTCGAATTCAGATCCTCCATATTCGAATTCATAGCCAGTTCTAACGCGAGCTTCAAACTCGTCGGTCGGCTTGGCAGTAGTGATGCTGACAGCCCCGGCCACGGTATTCTTGCCAAACAGAGCGCCTTGCGTACCGCGGACAACTTCAACTCGTTCAATGTCGAAAAGCGGTGCAACCAGCAAGCGGCTTCGACCGATGTAGACGCCGTCGACAAACATGCCCACCGACTGTTCGAAGCCGAAGTTGGCGGCACCGGATCCGAAGCCTCGAATTGTAATTGTCGGGCTTGCAACGCCTTCGTTGATGTGAAGGTTCGGTATCATGGACTGAAGGTCATCGAATCGGGTGATTGCGAACCTTTCGAGAGTCTCCCCTGTAGTCGCAGAGATGGACAGAGGCACGTCGCCGAGTCCCTCAGCACGTCTTTGTGCGGTTACAGTGATTTCCTCCAGCGTACCGTCGCCTTGTGCGACGGAATCCTGCGGAAAGACCATAAACGAAAACAAGGTGATTGCAAAACTGAGAAGAAAGTTGGAATTCTGTGTCATCTCATCCCCCTTTTGCGATCGGTTATGCTCCGCTCATAATTTCGCAAGCTGAAGCCAATACTACTATTGACACAAGTCTAAGTCGGAGCTCAAAATGCACTTGTGCGCCACTCTGAGTCTATAGGACGTCAAATTGTTCGTGAATCCACCAATTTGCAAACAATCTGTTCTCGAATAGGAGACAATCGGCGGTCTCCTCAATGAACCGCCGGTCAATACCGGCATTTGTCAAATTGTCTTGGGCTTCAGGTTTCGTGGAGAACGGGAATAACGCCACTGAGATGCTCCTGCAGGCGCTGCTCCCAAGGAACATTCTTCCGGTAACGCTGGCTGATTCTGTCCAGAAACAACCGTGTCTTGAGAGGCAAGTGTGGCGTGTCAGCAAAATGGGCCCGCAGCCAGGGCATTGGCAACGGATAGCCGGCAAGAATTGGAATCAGCGAGCCTTTTATCAGTTCTTCCTCGATAAAGAACAATGGAAGAAGCGCGATTCCATTCCCACCCAATACTGCCTCACGCATCAACCAACCGTTGTTGGTGACCATGATCGGCTGAATTGGTACGATGACCTCTTTATCAGCTGATCGAAATCTCCATATCGGCAGTCCATCGACGCTGTCATTGTGAATGCACCGGTGCTCTTTCAGTTCCTTGGGATGATTGGGCCGGCCGAATTTCTCAAGGTATGGCGCAGATGCGACGGCCACTCGCCGAAGTGGAGCGATTCTCCGGACAGCCACATTGTCGGCGTGCTGCTCTTCGATTTGCAGCGCAATATCGAGATCTTCAGTAACTGGGTTAACTGCTCTATTCAAATACCGCAACTCGACGGTGATATCACGGTATTCTCTCTGAAACGCACAAAGGTCCTCGTCCAGGTATCGAGCCGCAAATGAAGCAGGACAAGTGACTTTCAAATGGCCGCTGGGTTCGACGTTTCGAGAGGTTATTTCGGCCTCGGCATCGGCGACTTCGGACAGAATTCGCAAGCATCGCTCGTAGTACACTGCGCCAATGTCAGTAACTGTCACTGAGCGAATCGAGCGCTGCAGCAATTGGACGCCAAGAGTTCCTTCGAGCTGCTTGATTCGCTTCGATACCACTGCCTTGGATATATGCATTCTGCGTGCCGCAGCAGCGAAGCCGCCAGCTTCCACAACCGATACGAAGGACTTCATGTTGGTAAAGCGGTCCATCGGACAGTCCGGCAATTGGCAGGTTCACCAACCTTATCAATGTCGGACGGTCATGTCACCATTAATCGGCATAGCGCCTGGCTCCCTGGACTGATCCCTGTTTGCATCTGGTGCTTGTCAGCTACCAACCGAGGTGATAGTAGTGACGAATGCGCTCGGCGTTCAGAGGCAACCATTCATAGCCCCGCCAGTCCCTGTATTTGGGGAGTTCGAGCCTGTCACCGAGGACCTGTGGATCGTATACGCCGGTGTCGTAGATTTCCTTGACCGCACTCATGAGGTCTTCAAGAAACTCCCGCTGTTCCCTTACGCTAGAGCGTGCTGCAACAGCTGGCTCGTCGTCCGGCCCGTGTCCCGGGATGACGCCGTCAAACTCCAGTTGTTCAATCTCTCGCAACGTGCGAATCCAGTCATCAGGCCAAAAGTCCGGGAGGCTTCTGAATGGTAGACGTTTGGGCGTGACGATATCGACGATAAATATCAGCCTTTCCTCTGGAAGCCGCATCGTCACCATGCAGTTACCATGATTTCGGCCAAAGTACTGTAGCTCTATGGTTTTGCCGCCCAGAGTGAGTTCGTAGAAGTCCCCGAAAGTGATATCCGGCATCACGACTAACGGGTTCGGCCTTTCCTGGAAGAAGTCCACGCAATTCTCTTGTGCGATAAACTCCGCGCCAGCGTCCTTGAAAACCTGACCGCCGGCGGCATGGTCCCAATGTTCGTGTGAATAGACAACATACTCGATGGGTTGATCGGTGATCCTGCGAATCTCCTCCATCAGTATTCCTGCCGCTTGTGGGTTGATGGGATCGGCCACGATTACTCCAGCTTCGGTAACAAGAAATATTGTCCGATACACCCAAAATCGGAACATGTACAGGTTGTCAGAAATCTCCGTTATCTCCGTGAATTCCTGCGTCTCCAGTGGTGTCGACGCTTCGAATGAGTCTTCGAGTTCGTCCGAGATCTGTGCATCGGCAGAAAACAAAGGACCGAGGAACAAGGCCAAAAGCGCAGCAAATGTTTGAATCGCTTTCACGAGTCTCGATGAAGTCACGACCGCTCTCCTATTTGTACCAGTCACTATCGATATCTGCCCATCTTAACGCAGGCCGGGGCGCATGATAATTGCATGATTCGCAGACGGACTATTCACGAAAAGCTGACAACGGGTGCTACGCGTGCTTATCGCGGATCAGCAGTTACCTGATCTTTTCTCCTGCAACATCCCAAGAGGGAATCGGGTACTTCGCTTTCTTGCGGTCGAACTGAGAATCCAGCCTGAGCGACAATGCTTAATCGTGCAAACCCGAGCGCCACTGGGCTTCGGGCTTCGAGCTGCTGCGCCATACACGGCGTTGCGCCTTCACTACTCTCTCGAGCGCCTCGGCGAATGTCGGCAATGCCGAACGCTTCACTCGCGGGTCTCCGTCCATACTAGCGACCTGGCGGTTTGCTTGCGCGGCGGCCCGGGCGTCAGTTAGTGTCAGTCAACGTGTCGATCCGAGCCCGATATCGCTACGCGTGTCCGCGATTGTGACGTGTTGCTCGTACGATGAGATATCGTGGGGTATTTCGAGAAACACGCGGAAAGGCGGAAGTACACTAATCTATGGTTTAATCAGAGCAATAATGGGCAGCGTGAGACAGCATGGTGTTGGTGAATGGCCCGACCCGTCCGCCACATACTCACGGTCGGTTCCGGGGTATGGTCAACAGTCTAATCTCGTCATGAGTAATTCGATCCTGCGTGCCTGTGCCGGACCCGGTACGCTCCTGTCGCTCTTCGCCCTGAGTTCGCCCGCGCCGGCACAGTCCATCACCGTGGTGTCCTGGGGCGGCTCGTATGCTCGGGCCGTTCAGCAGGCGTACCACGACCCCTTCACCGAAGAGACCGGAATCGAGATCCTGCTTGAGGATTACAACGGCGGCCTCGCGCAGATCCGCGCCCAGGTGCAGGCGGGTTCGGTGAGCTGGGATGTCGTGGACCTCGAGGTGGCCGACGCCATACGCGGTTGCGATGAAGGTTTGCTGGAGTTCATCGACCCTGCCGATCTGCCGCCGGGCACAGACGGGTTGTCGCCTGACGAGGACTACTATCCCGACACGCTCAGCGACTGCGGCGCGGGAAATCTGTTCTACTCCACGGTGTTTGCGTACAACACGGAATCGCTGCCCGGAGAAGCACCGCAAACCATCGACGATTTCTTCGACCTCGAGCGGTTTCCCGGCCGGCGCGGCATGCGCCGCTCACCGCTCGTGAACCTGGAATTCGCCCTCATGGCCGATGGCGTTCCGGTCGATGAGGTCTATGCGGTCATGGACACCGAGGAAGGCATCGACCGGGCGTTTCGCAAGCTCGACACCATCAAGTCTGAAATCGTCTGGTGGGAAGCGGGTGCTCAGCCGCCGCAGATGCTTGCCGACGGCGAAGTGGCCATGACGACGGCGTACAACGGACGCATCTTCAACGCCCAGATCCTCGAGAACCAGCCCTTCGTAATCGTCTGGGACGGTCAGGTGCTGGACACCGGTCAACTGGGCATCGTCGCGGGCACGCCGCGACTGGCGGAGGCGTTGCAGTTCGTCGAGTTCGCCTCGCGCCCGCTGTCCATGGCGCGCGTCAGCCGTTACATCGCTTACAGCCCGGTTCGAAGGTCAGCCGATGCCCTCGTATCCACGCACGAGGCAACGGGCATCGAGATGCGGTCGCACATGCCCAATACGCCGGAGAACACCCGGCGCGCGCTCAGGAGCGACTGGGAGTGGTGGAGCGACAACGCCGACGAGGTCAACGAACGCTTCATCGTCTGGCTGACTCGATAAGCCGGAATTGCCCCGATCGCAGCGTGTCGCGAGCGTTCACGCTGAACAACACGCGTTCTACACGAATCGGGCATGGGCCAGCGTGGCCTGATTCAACATTGAGTGGCTCCGGCGTTTCCGGGATGGTCCCGTCAAACTGGTCTTGAACTGCCGCGACAGCCAACTGCGTGGCAAAGCGCCCCCCATATCGGGCATTATCTGATTGCATGGTATCCAGACAAGGGGGGGAGGCGGCGATGCGACCTGCCACGCTGATAGTCCTTTTCGCCGCGAGCGTGCTGGGACACGCGGCGGTTCGTGCGCACCATGCGTTTGCGACCGAGTTCGACGTGGACCGGCCCGTCGAGTTCGAAGGCACCGTGACGAAAGTGGAATTGATCAATCCGCACTCGTGGATCCACGTCGAAGTCGTCGGCGAGGATGGCGAAGCCGTCGTCTGGATGATCGAAGGCGGCAGTCCGAACGCGCTGGTCCGGCGAGGAATCACGAGGAACTCGATACCGATCGGCTCGGAACTCTTCATCCGCGGCTATCAGGCGCGCGATCGTTCGAACCGTGCGGTCGGCCGCGACATGAGGTTCGCTGACGGTCGCGAGCTGTTCTTCCAGGGCACGCCGACGCCGAACCCGAGCGCGGAATGACGATCCAGCGAATCGCATTGACGCTGGCCGTGCTGCTCGCGGCGGCGAACGCCGCGGCCCAGGTCCTGACCGAGGTCCCTCGCACAGCGGACGGTCGCCCGGACCTGAGCGGCGTCTGGCAGGCTGTCGGTACGGCCCACTGGAATCTCGAAACCCATGCGGCGGACTATCCCGTGCTGCTCGAACTCGGCGCGCAATTCGCCGTTCCACCGGGTCAGGGCGTTGTCGAAGGCGGCACGCTTCCCTACCTGCCCGAGGCGCTTGCCGAACGTGACCGGCGTCATGCCCAACGCCTGACGGAGGACCCTGAAGGGAACTGCTACCTCGGCGGCGTGCCGCGCTCCACGTACATGCCGTATCCGTTCCAGATCGTGCAGAACGAGCGCGACGTCATCGTCGTTTACCAGTTTGCGACCGGCTTCAGGCGCATTTTCGTGGATGGCGAGAGTGAAGCGCCGCTCGACAGCTGGATGGGCTGGTCGAACGGCCGTTGGGAGGAGGACACCTTCGTCGTCGACGTCACGGGCTTCAACGGCCAGACATGGCTTGATCGTGCGGGAAACTACGCGAGCGCGAACGCCCGCGTCGTTGAGCGCTACACGCCCATCGGGCCGAACCACCTCGAGTACGAAGCGACCGTCGACGACCCGACGGTTTTTTCGCGCCCCTGGACGATTCGCCTGCCGCTCTACCGCATCGTCGATGAGAACTTTCGTTTGCTTGAGTTCAAGTGTGAACCGTTTGCCGAAGAGAGGATTTACGGTCACTTGCGCAAGCCCGGCACCACACCGCCCGGAGGAGCAACGAGACAATGAAACCTGAAGCTTGTTTGAACACCACCTTCGGCATTTTCGCGCCAGCCGGCCGGACAGGTCGCGGGCGGAGCAGGGATTGTCGAATTGGAGTGAAGACGACCGCCTCGACTCTCACGAGTGCCGGCCCGACGGGTCGCGAGCGGAGCAACGTTTGCCGAATCGGACCGAGCGCGACCGCGGCGACTCTCACGACCGCGGCGGCGGCCGTGCTGCTGGCTGCGCCGCTCGACGCGGCGGCGCAGGTGCCGGCCGCGGCAGATCATCCCCGCACCGCCTGGGGTGTGCCGGACCTCTCCGGCGTCTACGCCGAATTCACGATCGCACCGCTCGAGCGCCCGGTAGAGTTCGGCGAAAAGGAGTTTTTCACGCCCGAGGAACTTGCGGCGTACGAGCAGGCGCGGCTCGAGGAAGTGGACGAAGACGACGAGACCACGCCGGGAACGCCCGCGGACGTCCACTACGACTTCGGCACCTTTGCGTTGAGCGAAAACGAGGGCGTGACATCGCCGAACCTGCGGACCTCGATCGTCAACATGCCTGCCAATGGCAGAATCCCGCCGCTGCTGCCCGCGGCCGTGGCGCGACGCGAGGCGCGCGCCGAAGCCCGGCGCGGGCATGAGTTCGACGGTCCGGAATTCAGGTCGTTGACCGAGCGCTGCATCGTCTGGTCGAGCACGCTACCGCCGATCCTGCCGCGCGGTTACAACAGCAATCTGCAGATATTCCAGAGCCCCGGCTACGTCCTCATCCAGGGCGAGATGGGCGACCCGAGGATCATCCCGACGGACGGCCGCGAGATGCCGAGCGACCTGCTGCCGCAATACAACGGCACGTCGGTCGGCCGCTGGGACGGCGACACGCTCGTGATCGAAACGGCGGGATTTCACCCCGCGTCGGCGTGGCGGGGCGCGAGCGAAAACATGCGGGTGACGGAACGTTTTACGCGGATCGACCACGACACGGTCGAGTACGCGTTCACGGTCGTGGATCCCGATACCTGGGCGGAGCCGTGGGGCGGCGTCTACCCGTTGACCATGATGGACGCCGTGCTGTTCGAGTACGCGTGCACGGAAGGCAACTACGGGATGGCGAACATTCTGTCGGGTGAGCGTGTGCGCGAACGGGAGGAGGCTGCCCGGTAGCTCTCGTACGAGTTTGGTTCTCGGGGTCGCGTGGCCGAATAGCGAGCCGCGATGTCCGTGCGCTGTCCCGCCGGGTCTTGCCGAAGCAGGATTCAATCCGATTCTCGTGATCCCACCTCCTGTTGAAGGGCTTGGTAACTTACGTTCGCGATTTGAAACGCCGGATGCTCTTGTCCCGTCTGTATACCAATAGAGTCGAAAATACCCAGCGCTCGCCCCAGGAGCGGCTCGGCTTCCTCGATCCGGCCGGCGCCGCGTAGCAGCATCGCCAAGTTGATCAAACGAAGCGCTACGGTCGGGTGTTGGTGGCCGAGAGCGGCC
>JAAXGO010000027.1:0-3214 GCA_012267425.1 Rhodothermales bacterium | reverse complement strand
CTCATCGATCTCCAGCGCTCGCCGTATGAGCCGCTCAGCTTCCTCGGATCGATTGGTGTCGCGTAGCAGAGTCGCCAAGTTGTTCAAGTCAATTGCCACATTCGGGTGTTGGTGGCCGAGAGCGGCCTCGTCGATTTCCAGCGCTCGCCGTATGAGCCGCTCGGCTTCCTCGGACCGATTGGTATCGCGTAGCAGAGTTGCCAAGTTGATCAATGCTATTGCCACGACCGGGTGTTGCCCTCCGAACGTTGCCTCGTTGATCTCCAACGCCCGCCGCACCAGCGGCTTGGCTTCCCCAATCCGATTGGTGGCGTGTAACAGCATCCCCAGGTTGCTCGAAGCCAATGCGACAAGCCTCAAGTCGTCGAGTGCCGTCGCCTCGGCGAACGCGGAGCGAAACTCACTCTCAGACTCCTTCCACCGTGCCAGTTCGCGGAGGAGCCTCGCGATTCTCAGGCGTTGCATGATCCGCTCTTCGCGATCATCAATGCTTTCAAGCGTATCTTTCAGGAAGCTGAGTTTGGTCTCGGAAAACGTGCGCAGCGTCAGCCCTTCTCCGATCTCGGTGAGCCGACGGGCGAACTCTTCGAAGTCGCCGCTTCGATGTATTTCCCAAACTTTGATCATCTCCTCAACCTCAGAGAGATAGTCGGGAGCGGGTGGAGTACCGGCGATAGCCCGGACGATGGATTGACTCACATCATCCCGCGCCAGTGGGGCAGCCTCGCGCACGTAGTTCGCCGTCTGTTCGGCGTCTCCACGGACGGCATAGATCCTCGCCATCTCGAACTTCGCGGTTGCTCTTTCCCGTTCGTCGCCGATCTCAGTCAGGTAGTCGAGCGCCTTTTCTGCGTCGACGCTGCCTTCTGCGACGAGTTTTTCGCGTAGCGCCTGGCGTTTTTCTTCGCGTGCAGCGAGGCTTGGATAGAAAAGGCTGAAGAACTCGAGCAGGAACGGCAGGCGTTTGCGGGCGCCGCGGGAGAGATTCATCGCGAGCCAGATGTCGAAAAACCCCTCGCGAATCGTGTAGAGGCGCGAACGCTTGTCCCGCGGGTGTTGGGTGGCTCGCAGGTAGTGGGCGTCGGAGAGGCGCTTGAGCAGCGACGAGGTCTCCTGCTGACTCATGCGCATCCGTGCGGCGATGGCGGCCGGAGTCTTGTCCTGGTCACGCATGCTGGCCAGACATTCCAGCAGCGCCCGTTGACCAGGCGGCAGGTCGTGGAGTCGCGCCTGATAGAAGGGGGAAATCCTGTCGAGCAGCAGGTGGAACTGGTCCTGCACTCCGGCGACCGATTCGTGAGCGATCAATTCGTAGAGCATCATCGTCAGGCGCGGGTTGCCCCCGGTCATTCGGTAGAGCGCCTGGAGTCGAGGCCGCATGTCATCGACGGTATCGAGGATGTCCCTGCGCTCGTCCCACTCGAGATTCAGCCGGATGACTTCAACCGTTTCTTCGAAGCTCAGACTTTCCAGTATCTGAATGTCGAAGAAATCGTAGAACGGCTGCCCGACATCGGTAATGCCGTCGAAGTGCAGCGGTGCGGTGGCCAACAGCAGGCAGCCGTTGTCGGCCATTAGAAACTTGCGCAGAGAGGCGATGTCGTCCTTGTTGCGGATCTGCCGGGTAAAGATCTCGCCGAGGTTTTCGAGCATGATGAGCAGCGTGCGATTGCGCCGGCGATTCTGTTCGCGAATCGCCGGTACCAGTGCGTCGACTACCCTGGCGTTGTCTTCCTCGGTCTGCACGCTGGCGAATAGCTTCGTCCAAAGCGGTTCGTCCTTGAGTACATCCTTCAATAACTGACAGAGACCGATCAGGAAATCGGCGAACGACACTGTCCGATTCGATTCCTCCGGGAACCGGACAACCACGGCATTTGCACTTAGTGTGTCGTCGGATCGAACGGCGTCTTCGATGCACGAGAGCAGGTGGGTTTTTCCCATCCCGCGCGGCCCGATAAACAGCATGTGATGTTTCGATTTGCGGCCGATCGAACCGCGCAGGGATTCGATGGCGTTGTCCAGGACACTTTCACGCCCGACACTGGTCTTGCGCAGGCGCTCCGGGCTGGTCACGCCGGATCGGTACAGCCCGATATTTGTACGATGGGCCGACTCAGGCATAGTATTTTCTCCACCACGATTTCAGCACGCCGCTGGCGAAATCGTAGATCGCTTCGTCGACTTCGACGATGTAGAAATCGTTTTCCAGGTCGAGCAACAGTTGATTGAACATCTGTTGACGCTCGTGTGCCGGGACTTTGAGGCCAAGGTCGACCAAAAAGCGATCGGTTTCCTGCAATAGATTTGCACGCCCCAGCCCTGTTTCGCCCACGCTGATTTGACTCAACAAGGCGTAGGCGATCGAGCGCTTCGGTTCAGCGTAGTACTGCCTTATCCGCGAATAGAAGTGTTGCAACCGGGTGCGGGCGCCGGTGCTGACGATCAACGCGTCAAATACCGCATCGACATCCGCCGGGACGATCGTGCGTTGCTCGCTTTTCCACAGCCGGTAGAGATCCTGAGTAGCCATCTGCATGAACAGCGGGATAGGACGGCCCAGGCGTGAGATCAGGCGTGGTGCGACACCCTCCTCGAAGGGGACGCCTCGCCCGCTCAGCATGTCCTGCACAAAGACTTCAATGTCAGCGCCATTGAGCGGAGGCAGACGTATGTCTTCAAGGTCGTTGATGAGGTCCACTAATCCGTGCACGTCCAGTGTGCCCGCCAGATTGACCGAGCCGCCAACCAGCCAACGGATCGAATCTCGCGCCGGCGCAGGACTCAATCGTTGGGTTCGAAACCAGGCGAGGAATTCGCGCAGTAACGCTTCGTTCTCCCGGGACAGGTTGAGAAGCATGTCGGGCAGTTCATCAACGATGAACAAAATCGGGACGTGGGCATTGCGTGCTTGCGTGAGAAACGTGTCGCCGTGCTCACGCCAGTTTTCGCGCCAGTCCGGGTCGCCTTGGCGCAACGCGAGCTTGAAACCACCGACCCCGATCTCGTCGATCTTCCCAAGTACGCTACCCACCAGTTCCCAACCCTTGGCAAGGTGATCGCGCACGAAGTCCGGGTGCGTGTCATGCAACGTGTCAAGCAATACCTGGAAGAAATCGGCCGGATGGGTCAGATCCTGGACATTGATCGAAATTGCGGAGAACCCGTATTCGGGATTGTCGCGCAAGTGATCCATGACGCTGGTCTTGCCGGT